>JACMJD010000785.1 GCA_014380825.1 Phycisphaerae bacterium
AGCAGCGCGAGCCGGTGCAGCGGCGCGTCGCGCTGAAGGTGATCAAGCTCGGCATGGACACGCGGGAAGTCGTCGCGCGCTTCCAGGCCGAGCGACAGGCGCTGGCGATGATGGACCATCCCAGCATCTCCCGCGTCTTCGAAGCCGGCGCCACCGACGCCGGCCGACCGTTTTTCGCGATGGAACTCGTGAGCGGCGTGCCGATCACGCGGTTCTGTGACGAGCAGCAACTCTCAACTCAAGATCGACTAACACTCTTCGCTACCGTCTGCGAAGCCGTCCAGCACGCGCACGCCAAGGGCGTGATCCATCGCGACATCAAACCCGGCAACGTTCTGGTCGCGATGATCGACGGCAAACCCGTTCCCAAAGTCATCGACTTCGGCATCGCTAAAGCAATCAGCCAGCGACTGACCGAGCGCACGATCTTCACGCAGATGGGCCGAATGGTCGGCACGCCGGAGTACATGAGCCCCGAGCAGGCGAATTCGTCGCCGATGGATGTCGACACGCGGACGGATATCTATTCGCTAGGCGTGTTGTTGTACGAGCTGCTGACCGGGACGCTGCCGTTCGACGCGAAAACGTTGCGTTCGCATGCGCACGACGAGATTCAGCGGATCATTCGCGAAGTCGAGCCGCCGCACCCAAGCACTCGGCTGGGCAAGCTGGATTCGGCCGACGCGGACGTGCGTGCGAAGCGGCGGCAGGAATCCGTGATCAGCCTGACGAGCGCGCTGCGCCGCGAGCTCGAATGGATTCCCCTCAAGGCGATGCGAAAGGACCGCGAGCAGCGGTATCGCACCGCCAGCGAGATGGCCGACGACGTGCGCAACTACCTGCTCGGCCGGCCGCTGGTCGCGGGGCCCGAAACGCGGGCGTATCGCACCCGCAAGTTCCTTCGACGAAACCGAGTCACCGTAGTCACGGCCGCCATCATGCTGGCGCTGCTCGTGGGCGGAATTGTTGCGACCACGCTCCAAGCCGTCCGCGCGACCCGCGCCGAGCGCCAGGCCGAGCAGCGCTTGACCGACGTGCGCGCGCTGGCGAGCAACCTGATCTCCGATCTGCACCCGCAGATCGAGCAGCTCGCCGGAGCGTCCGGTGCGTCCAAGGCCTTGGTTGACACCTCGCTCAAGTACCTGAACAAACTGGCCGCCCAGTCGTCGAACGATCCGGCGCTGCTGCGCGAGATGTCGAGCGCGTATCAGAAGCTCGGCGATATCCAGGGAAATCCGAACGTGGCCAACCGCGGCGACGTCGCGGCGGCGGCGAAGAGCTACGAACGAGCGCGAGAGACCGCACAACAGGGCTTGGCGCTGCCGTCGGTCACATCGGTTGAGCGGACCCGACTGACCAATGCGCTCGCCGGCGCGGAGATGAAGATCGGCGACGTGTTGCAAGCGACGAGTAAGCCGCGGGAAGCGTTGCCCCGATTCATCGAGGGAAGCAGGCTGATGGAGCAACTCGCCACCGCGGAGCCGAAGAGTTTCCGGGCGCGCTATAACCTGGTCATCGCGATCCCGCGCGTCTCGAACGTCCAGCTTTCGATGGGCGATGTTGCGGCCGCCAGCGAAACGACGAATCGACAAGTCGCGCTGGCGCAATCGCTGGTCCGCGACTTCCCAAATCAGCCAGAAGCCAAAGGCTTACTCGGAACGGCATACTCAGACCTGGCAGACGTGGCAACTCGCGCGGGCAGAAATGCCGACGCGCTGAATGCGCTGGAGCAGTCGGTCGAACTGCATCGTCAAGTAGCGGCGGATCAGCCGGACAACGTTTTCTCGCAGGACCGCCTGGCAAGCACATATCTGCTCTACGCCGACGCGCTGAACGAGAGCGGCCAGCTCGATCGCGCGATCGACGCGAGCGGGCAGGGCATCGAGATCGCGCGGCACATGGCGAAACTCGATCCGTTGAACTTGCATTCGCGCAACGTGCTCGGACGCATTCTGATGCGCACCGGTGACTTCAACATGATGAAGGAGAAATACGACCTATCGGCGGCGAACTTCGCTGAGGGAATCGAGGTCTATAAGAAGTCGCTTGAAATCGCGCCCAAAAATCCGGGCGCGACGCAGATGTTGGTCGTCACATACGGACAGCTTGCCGAACTGGAGTGCCTACGCGAACGGTTCGATGCGTCGATCGCCGCCCATCAGGCTGGAATTGATCTGCTGATGCCGCTGGTGAAGGCCGCGCCGGACAACATCACCCTGCGCGGCGGGCTGGCATTCGCGCTGCGCATCGAAGCGGAGACGATGCTGTCGGCGAATCAACCGGAAAACGCCGTGGCGAGACTTCGCGAGGCGATGGACATTCAGCTCAAGATCGCCAAGGCCTCGCCTAGCGATGACCGCGCATCCCGCAATTGGCTGATCACGCAATATGCGCTGGCCCGTGCGCTGATCGCGCTGGCGGATCAAGCGGAACGGCCGGTCAATCAACGCACGCAAGATCGCGCCGAAGCCCGATCATTACTGCAATCCTGCCTTACCGAATACGAAAAGAGGGCCTCCGCCGGAAAGCTGGCCGCTAAGGAGGCGGAGATGATCGAAAAGATCAAGCAGAAGTTCACGGCGTTGGACGCACCCACGACGGGCCCCGCGACCGGTCCGACCACTAATCCGTAGTCACCACTTCGGTTGCTGCTGCGTCAGGCAGTGGATCGCGCCCAGTCCCCAGATCAGTTCGGTGCAATCGATGCCGATCACTTTGTGCTTCGGCAGATGCGATTGAAGAATTTCGATCGCCCGCCGATCGTTCGTCTTGTCGCGATACGTCGGCACGAGCAGCGCGCCGTTGGCGAAATAGAAGTTCACGTACGTGGCCGGCAAGCGTTCGCCATCGTGTTCGACCACTCCGGGCATCGGGATTTCGATGATCTCGAAAGGTTGGCCATCCTGGTCGCGGAGCTTGTCGAGCTGTTTGCGGACGGATTTCAGCACGCGGTAGTTCACATCCTTCGGATCGTTTTCAACCGCCACGACGATTTTCCGAGGACTAATGAACCGCGCCAGATCGTCGATGTGGCCGTCGGTGTCGTCGCCTTCAATCCCGCCGGTCAACCAACACACGTGTTGCTGGCCGTAGTACTCCTTAAGGAATCGTTCGATCTGGTTCTTGCTCAGATTCGGATTGCGATTCTTGTTGAGCAGGCAATCGGTTGTGGTGAGCACCGTGCCGGCGCCGTTCACATCGATCGAGCCGCCTTCCATAATGCACAGGGGATAGAACACCGGCAGCTTCAGCTCTTGCGCTATGCGCGTCGGCACCGCATCGTCGTCATCGTAAGGCGGATACTTCCCGCCCCACGCGTTGAAGCCCCAATCGACGATCGCCGCCTTCTTCCCCTTCACCACAAACGCCGGCCCATGGTCGCGGCACCAGCTTTCGTTGGTCTTGAAGTGATGGAAGTACACATTTTTGTTCGGCCCGCGGTGCTCCTTGATGAATTGTCGAACGATGTACTCGTAATTCTCGTTCGGCACATTGATCTCAACCCGCTCGCGCGGCGCGATCTCGGCGAAGATGCGGACGAGATTTTGCGGAACCGTGTGATACTTCCCCGGAAACGAAATTCCCTCCGGCCGCGGCCAACTGAACCATGTAGCCGTGTGGGGGGCCCACTCGGGTGGAAATGTGTAACCGAGCAAGGCGGGAGTTTGACCGATGACTTTGACTTTGGGCATTTGGGCGGGACCAGCCGATTCACGAGTGGGCGAGCGCTCGCCGCACCGGCGGCGTCAGTCGCACTAGTCTTCGCCCGACTCGTCGATCGCGCGAACGAAATTTACCTGCGACGCTTTGGAATCCGCCAAAACGCGAGAGAGCTTACGCAGCTCCAGCGCCTCGGGATAGCCGTTATTGCGAATGCAAACGACGAAGCGGATTGGGTTCATTTTTTTCATTTCACTCGTTCAAGCAGGCGCTTGACCTTCATCTTCCCGCTTTACCGACTCCTTGCGCTTCGTACCAATGCAATTCTACGCGAAATTGCAAACCGTTCTCAAACTCGACTGTCGCGAACCCTTTCAATTTGCGCCATCGCCGTTCACGAGCCGACAACTCTGCAAACCAGTAGCCACAGCCCGTAAATAGCGATGCCGAGCGGTGATAGCACGAAGCCCCACGCTCTTAGCTTGTCGTACCAAGTGTCGTAGAGACGGAACGACTTCATCTCGTCTTTCGATGCTCGGAGGCCTCGTTTTCTCACGTTGCATCCACGAATCGCTTTGTCAGATTCTCATACGCATCCACCCGCCGATCCCGCAAAAACGGCCAATGCGTGCGGCTAAATTCAACCTTTTCCAGATCGCACGGCACGACCATTACTTCTTCCTTGTCGATCGACGACCGCTTCACGACTTGCCCATCTGGCGAGGCGATGAAGCTCTGGCCCCAGAATTGGATGCCGTCTTTGTTCACGTAGCCGCCTTCGCTGTTGCGGATTTTCTCGTGGCCGATTCGGTTCGGCGCGCACCCGTAGCAGCCATTCGCGACGGCGTGCGAGCGTTGGATCAGTTCCCAGCTTTCGTGTTGTGCCTTGCCGTAGAGCTCGCGTTCGCGCGGGTGCCAGCCGATGGCAGTGGGGTAGAATAGGATCTGAGCGCCTTGCAATGCGGTCAGCCGGGCGGCCTCGGGAAACCATTGGTCCCAGCAGATCAGCACGCCGATCTTTGCGTACTTCGTGTTCCAACTTCGGAAGCCCCCAGCTTCTCCGCTGTCGCCGGGCGTGAAGTAAAACTTCTCGTAGTAAAGCGGATCGTCCGGGATGTAGTCGACGATGGCCGGGTCGAGCCGGACCTTGG
>JACMJD010000786.1 GCA_014380825.1 Phycisphaerae bacterium
CACAACTGCATCCTCACCCACGGCGGCGGCCAACCCCCGCGCGGCGTGCGCCGGCTGCTCCAGCGCTTCAGCGAGGAAGCGAAGCTCCCCGTCATCTGCCTGCTCGATTGCGACCCGTGGGGGCACTACATCTACAGCGTGATCAAACAGGGCAGCATCTCGCTCGCGTTCGAATCGGAACGCCTCGCGATCCCGAGCGCTAAATTCCTAGGCATCCGCGCCAAAGATTACGACGAATGCGATCTGTCGGACGACGTCCAGATCGAGCTGAACGACAACGACAAAAAACGCGCCGGCGAAATCGCCGCCTACCCATGGTTCAAGGACAACAAAGCCTGGCAAAAGGAAATCGCCCGAATGATGAGCAACGGCTTCAAGATGGAAGTCGAATCGCTGATCACGAAGGACATCAGTTACGTGACCGAAGAATATGTGCCGACGAGGTTGAAGAAGAAAGATTGGTTGGATTGAACGAGCCGCTCGAGTATCGATCTGTGCAAACGTCACGGCCGTCCCGGTACTTGGCTGGCGTTGCACTGACTCTCTCGATTCTCGCTTGTCCTTGCCTCAGTTTTCTGTGGCACACTACTCCATTTTGGACGGGCCACGCGCTCTCGGGCGTCGCAAAGGTTCTGGATTCCTTCCCGTGGCAATTCGCGTTCGCGGTGCTTTCGCTTCCGCTTGCAATCGCTGCGCTGGTTTCAAAACCAACGAAGCCCGCGCTGCGGAACCGCGAACACGTGACCATGGCAGTCTCAGCGATCGTGCTATCACTGCTTTGGCTCGCACTGACACTTGCCATGTGGTTGGTTGACCCGCTGGCGGGCCTCAAGGGCGACTGACGTGCGCCGCCCTTCACTCCAGTTTGAATACGTCGGCGAAGAAACAGGACGAAGTTTGCGGAGAAGGTTCCGGCGAAACAAACCGTTCCGTTCGAGTATCGCGGCTTGCCGATCAATCAGAAGAAGTAACTGCAGATACACGCGGATGACCGCGGATTGACACAAATTTTTAGATCAATCTGCGTTCATCCGCGTGCAACTGCGGTTCCAGCAATTTTATCTCTGCGATCTGTTCGACTGATAAAAGCTCAGCATGTGCCCGTCCGGATCGAGAAAATCGCTCGTCCATCCGCCGGGGGCTTCGCTGACTGGCAGCACGATCTGCACGCCGCGCTTGGCGAGCTTTTCCACTAGCGCATCAATGCCGCCATTTGCCAGCGTGAACACGACGATCGGACTTCGGCCCACGCGTTCGTCGCGCTGGAAGAAGATCATCGTGACCTCGCCGGCCTCGACGAACAGCATGCCTTCTTCGGGTTGCGTTTCGTTGTAGTGGCCTTGCTTCATCGACGTATTCATGCCCATCGTGTCGCGATAGAACGCTTCGCTGCGGTTCAGGTCCTTCACGTAGAACACGATCGCACCGACTTTCAACGACCCCATCTTCTGCGCCGATTCAGCCATTTCGGTTCTCCTTCCCCTTCTGTTGCCGCAGCGATGCACTTTGTGAGCGAGCATCGGACAGGACGATCAGATGCCCATCCGGATCGTGCGTGCCGACGCCACCGAGTCGACGGACGTTCTCCAGCAAGGCCCGGCGCAGCAGGCCCAGATCGATGCCGTTCACATGGTTCGGCGCGTCGATCGAAAACTGCTCTCGTTCCGACGGCGGCAGCTCGAACCACGCCCGGCGAATCGTGGTGAGTCGCTGACGAAACGCCGTCGGTGCGATCTTCAACGCGGCAATGATCTCGTCGCGGTTCAACCCCGCGATCACAAGTACCGCGACTCGCCGCGCCGACGGTGGCAGCGTTTCAACGAACGACTCCGACGGACTCAATTGTGTGGTTGTCGTCGTCGTCGGTCGATCACGCTCCGCGACGGCCGTCTCGCGACGCTTGCGTCGCCCCCCGCCGCGCGCGAGCATGGCTGCGCGATTGCGGATCACGCCGGCAAACCAGCGCTTGGTGAAATCCTGCGAGAAATCGATCTTTCCGGCCCGCAAAGCTTCTAGTAGCGAATCCTGCAGCAAATCCGCGGCTTCGGAGGCTCGCCGCGAATGCCGGCAGGCGACTGTCAACCAATGCTGATAATCGAAGGTGTCCACGCGTGTTGCGGTTATCATCGCACGCGCACTTCGTGCGATGCAAGGCCGCGACTGACCATGACCGAGATTCCATTTCATCTCCGCGAGGTCGACGATCCGCTGTCCGCGATCGAGCGGATTGAGTCTGTGATCGCACGGTATTCGCTGCTGACAACGATGAAAGGCACACTAAAAAGCTATCCCGGCTGCACGCATTGGCACTGCAAACTCGGTCGCGAGACAGGCACCCTGGAGATCACGCTCTGGCCCGCGAAGCGGCGCGCGTGGTTCAAGGTGCAGGCCGGTCGACGGGCGCGGTGGATTGATGAAGTCGTGCCGAAGATGAAGCAGATGCTGGAAGCGTGAATCAGAGTTCCATCTCATACGCTTGATCGCAGCGCTTCGTGTGAATCGTCCCGCACATCGGTCTAAACCCAGCGCGCGTGTACATGCCGATCGCGGTTTTCAATTGCGATGCCGTCTCGAGCGTCATCCTCCTGCATCCCATTCGCCGCGCTTCGGTGAGCGCGTGATCCAGCAGCCTGGTCCCCAATCCTTTACCACGCTCGTTCGAGCGCAGATACATTTTCCGCAGTTCGATCATGCCCTCGTCAACTCGGTGCAATCCGACCGATCCGATGATCTCACCACTTCCATCGACCAGCACATCAAATCGACCGCCGCGCTCGAAGTACGAAGATTCGATGTCGTTCAGATCCGCATCCGTGTTGTCGGGATCAGGCGGCAGGTTGAATTCACGCAGGATCGTAAAGATCAGTTCGCGCAAGGCCGGCGCGTCGTCATTGGTCGCCGGACGAATAGTGGGCTGCTCGTCGCGCATATGAATCGCGGCGATGATTGTAACCGCGTGCGAATCGCGAAATAGTCGCAGTTGCACCGCGTATACTCGACCGTGTGTAATGCAACGGGAGAATTCGAGATGGCAGGACAAGGATCAACCGGCAACGTGATCGCGGCCGTGTGCAGCTTTTTCATTCCGGGGCTTGGACAACTCGTGCAGGGCCGCGTGCTGAAGGCGCTGGTGATGTTCGTGCTGGCCGGATTGTTGTGGCTCATCTGGATGGGCTGGATCGTCCACATCTGGTCGATCATCGACGCGGCGCTTTTCAAACCGCGCACGTAGGATTTGTCTGTACAATGCCGACATGATTCGACGAATCACGTCGCTCGCCATCGTTCTGCTTTGCACGATCGCGTTCGCGCAATCCGATTCTCCTTCCAGCAAGCCATCCGATGCAGCATCCGGGCCGTGGCACAAGATCAAATCTGCAAGCGGGCGGACCAAGAGCAAACCGGTGATGGTGAAGTTTCAGCCCGGCACGCAGAAGTGGCGCGTGTCGATCAAGACCAGCGCCGACACGGGCGATAATGGTCGCCCAAATCCGTCGGCGAATATTCGCGTTGCACTCATGGCCGAGACAATGCGCGATGTGGAAGACAAGCCGGTGAACTGGTCGCAGGTCGATATCCTCTGCAACGGCAAGCCTCAGAATGTCGAGACGAAAACGTACAGCAATGGCCTGGGCAAGGATGGCAAAAGCAAGTGGTTTCAACTGGTGATCACTGGATATCTGTCGGATTACGAAGTGACGATCGAAGATCAGTCCGCCGACGATGCGGCCAAGGCTGCGAAGCCGAAGAAAAAGAAAAAGAGCGACGACTGATCGGGCGCGGGCGCGGGCACATGACGAAACTCTCGGTCAACGTCAACAAGATCGCCACGCTGCGGAACACCCGATCGATCGGAATTCCCGGCGTGCTTCGCTGCGCGCGAATCTGTCTCGACGCCGGCGCGCACGGCATCACCGTTCACCCGCGGCCGGACGAGCGGCACATACGCCCCGGCGACGTGCGTGACCTTGCCAGACTTCTGCGCGACGAATATCCGTCGGCCGAGTTCAACATCGAAGGCAATCCGTTCCACGCGTACATGGATCTCGTCGCCGAAATTCGGCCGACGCAGGCGACCCTCGTCCCCGACGATCCGAACCAATCCACGAGCGACCACGGCTGGAACCTG
>JACMJD010000787.1 GCA_014380825.1 Phycisphaerae bacterium
AGAATCGCCCACTCCTCGCCGGCATCATGCTCGCGCTCGCCTGCGGCGTGAAACCGCAAGCGGCGATCCTGCTCCCGTGGTTGCTCCGCGACATTGCCACGAGCAACCCGCTCAGCTCGCGTCGGCATGTCGCCCGCTCGCTTGGCGGTTTCGCAATCGCCTGCGCGGTCATTTATATTCCCGCGCTCGCCTACCAGCATGGCTACCGCGGCTTCTTTTACACGCTCAGCGAATACAGCTCGCGCTGGGAATTCAACGGCTCGATCTATGAGCTGATCAAATCTGCTTTTGGTGAAGGCGACGCCGGTCGCGCCGCCGAGCGCGCGAAGAGCGCGGCGCGAATGCTCGCGCTCAGCGTGACCGTGCTCACCGCTCTACTGCTTTGGAAATCCCGCGCGACACTTATTGAAGCGGGTTACTGGCTTTTCCTGATCGGCCTGCTCTTCTCGCCGGTGGTTTATCCGTGGTATCTGCTGTGGATGCTTTGCTTCATCCCGCTGATTCGCGGCAGACAAGGACTCGCAGGCCTAGTTTGGTGCGCGACCGTCGGCGTGAGCTATGTGGTGTGGAATCTGCCGGAATGGAGACTACCGACCCCGTACGCGCTGCTGGAATACGCGCCGGTCTACGCATTCCTGATTCTCGAACTCTACTTCGGCACGAGGAATGCACTGCGACGCCCAGCCACGTCCGCGGGCGGCGCTGCGATCTTCCAATACTGAGTCATTCGTTGAAGCTCGACCGGATCGATCAGCATCACCGCGCCTTCGGGAACATTTTTGCCTGCCCAGGCGTCGATAATCGACTGATCGCCTTCGGGCGACACATCAAAAACGGTTCGATATCGCAGCGTCGTCATCGGCTTGGAATAGAAAAACGCCTTCGCATCGCCAACAAGAACCAGCGTTAAATCGGCCGACACGCTTGCGGCTTCTTCCGGATTTAAGTCTTCAGCACCGAGTGCCTTCGCTTCGATCATCGCGGTGAGTCGGCCGGTCTGGATCGGATCGCGCATCATGTATTGGAAGTGAATGTTCATCACGCCCAGCACCGCGAAGATCGCGAAGTTGATTGCGGCCGGGACAAGTAGCTGCGGCTTAGCGCGTAATCCGCTGGCGGTCGCGATTGCGGCAACCGGAATCGCCAGGACAAAGAACCGGCTCTGCAAATGCGTGAACGCGATCCAGACGACGAAGAAGATCGAAAGCAGCATCAGCAGGAACCACGCTTCGCGCCGCCGCACCACGGCGATTCCAAACGCGCCGGCGAGCAGCAGCGCGTAACCGTATCGCCAGTCGATCGCGATCTGTTCCCAGCTTGCCTTCAGCCGCGCGGAAATCGACCGCTGCGATTCGGGTGGCGAGTGCGCGCGTCGCCAGCGTTCCTGCTGATCCTCCGTGAAATGCGCGCGCCCGAGCACGCTCATCGCTTCGGGGAAAACGGGATTGCCGGCCCAGATTCGATTTCGGATCAACCAGGGCGAAAACGTCACGATGGCGGTGATGAGAAAGGTCCCGATTGATCGGAGGTCGATCTTCGATCGCGAGATCAATTGCGCCACGATGGCTGCGGCGGGAATTCCGATCAGCAGCATCGGCACGGCGGTGAGTTTCGTCCCGCACGCGAATCCCGCGAACGCGCCGGCGAGTGCCCAGCACTTCCAGTTGGCTTGATCCGGATCGCGCAGCGCGCGCCACGCCCAGCCGATGGACATCGCGCCGAAGAAGAGCAAGCCGCCTTCGTTGTAGGCGATCGGCGCGAGCAGTAGTAACCACGGTGCGACTGCCATCGCGAGGGCGCCGACTGTCGCGGCCGGTGGACCTGCCGGATCACGTGCGAGTGCCAGTACGGCTAGGACTGAGAGCGCGGTTAGGGACAGATGCATCAGTTGCGCGAGGTACATTCCGTTCCACGGTCCGCCGCGGAGGTGCATGGCGAGCAGGTAGTGCAGCTCGACGTTCATCGGCATGTACGAGAAGACGTTATGTTCCAGCGGCACGATTCGATTCGCCTCGTACCACTCGCGCGGGACTTGCAGGTGATATTCGACGACGTCGTAGCCGTGCGGCTCGTCGCCCCACAATATCCCCGGCGGCACAAACGCGGCCACCAGCGCGATGCCCAGCACGGGCATTGCGAAGATCCAGAGCCAACTCCATGGTGACGGCTCGGCGAACCATTCCTTTGCCGAGGGCCAATCGAACGCTCGCTTGCCGAGCGTCACGAGCAAGGGTGCGATGCCGATCCCAACGAGTGCCCATGCGGTGATGCGATTCAGCCAACCACCCAATCCGAGTCCGAGGACGATCAGGCTGAGCAATCCGATCCCGAGCGCGGCCGAGTTCACGAAATCCAGCAGGTTGATGCCGATCTGATATTTCGCGAGGCGCTGAACGACCGCTCCCCACCCCACCGCGGCCGCGAGCCAGACGAGGCACAGGCCGCCATCGACGATCAATCGAAACACGACCACCGGCAACACCGGCTCGGCCAACAGGATGATTGTGATGACTACGATCGCAAGGCACGCTGCGCAAATTATGCCTCGGCGGCTGAGCGCATCGACGAGCGAGAGTCGCGCCCGCGACGGTGGCGGGCGATCAGGTTTGCCGTGTTTCATCCGGGATGACCGCAGATTCGTCGACGTCGAATTGATCTTCTTCCACCCTCGCGGGCTCACCGTCAGCCTGACCATTGCCTTGGCCATTCCGCAGCGCGGCGATCGGATCGTGCAACAGCTTATTGACGATACGGCGGGTCAATTCTTCCAATTGCTCTTTGTCCGCCAGCGCGAGCGCCGGCAGCTTGCCGAGCGTTCGCTCCAGCTCCGCGCGCGCCAGCTCGTGCGAGCGGCGATAAACCTGATCGATCGTCGGGCCGAGCGATCGCTGACGATGCCATTCGAGATATTCGTCGACATGTCGCGCGACGATCGCGCGCGCTTTCTCGATCGCGCCCGTCCGCTGCGCCTGCGTGGCGGACACCGCGTGCTGGAGGTCGTCGATGTTGTACAGGTACGCGTGATCGAGCTCGCTCACGCTGGCCTCGATATCGCGCGGCACGGCGATGTCGATCAGGAACATCGGCTTGTAACGCCGCTGTTTAAGCACCGCCTCGATATTCAACCGCGAGATGATTGGTTGAGTCGAACCGGTCGAGCTGATCACGACATCGGCGGCCACCAGGTGATCGATCAATCCGAGAAACGGCACTGCGTCGCCCGCGAAACGCGCGGCCAGCATTTCGGCCTTTCGCAACTCGCGATTGCAAATCATCAGTCGCCCGGGCCGCAGCGCCGCGAAATGCTGAAGCACCAGCGCCGCCATCTTCCCGCCGCCGATGCTGAGGACTTGCTTGTCGGCGAACGTCTCGAAAATCCGCTTCGCATGATCGACGGCCACGCTCGCGACGCTCAATCGTCCCTCTGCCAGCGACGTCGAACCAAGCACTTCCTTGCCCACGGCGATCGCGCGCTGAAGCAGCGGATGCAATATCGGCCCGATCGTCTGCGCGGATCGCGCCGCGTCGTAACTTTGTCGAACTTGCCCAAGAATCTGCGTCTCACCGAGCACCATCGAATCAAGGGAGGCTGCCACGGAAAACAGGTGCGCCATTGCCTCGCGATCCTGGCGCCGATAGAGCGCCTGCTCGAAGCTGGCGCGCGGGACGGAATGGAAGTCGCACAGGAAATCGATCAGTTCTGATGAATCCGGCGCGCTCGATTCTGCGGCCGCGTACAGTTCGACACGATTGCAAGTCGAGAGCAGCAGCGCTTCGTGCTGCGCGAATCGCGCCTTGAACGCTCGCAACGCCCGAGCTTGCTGATCGGAGCTGAACGCCAACCGTTCGCGCAGCTCCAGCGGCGCGGTAGCGTGGTTCAGTCCCAGGAGGATCAGGTTTCGCATCAAAATCTCAAACGATCGCGACGATGTTGTCATCCAGAGCGGTACGCCGCGAAGGATCTGGCTTCACGCGAGAGGCTAGATGCTTCGCGGAGCACCGCTCTATATGACACACTTTCTCGTCGTCCCTTCAATGCGTCCTTTGCGGCAAAAACTGCACGGCCACCAGCACCGAAACCATCAGCAAAAACCCGACGATGCTCAACATCGCCGTGCGTTTTCCGCGAAAGCTCGGGTTGATGGGTGAATGCAGCACCACTCCATAAACAATCCATACGCAAGCGGTCAGAACGATTTTTGTGACCGGCGCGGCCCGGTGTTCGAAGACGATCTGCACGATTCCGGTAATCGCGCCAACCGTGAGGAGCGCGAAGCCCAGCGTCACCGCGGCAATCGTCACGTGTTCGAGACGTTCGAGCGATCCGAAGTTCGGTCCCGGCACGGCCGTCTTCACGCGCAGGCGGCGATTGCTGATCAGATACATCGCGCCGGCCGCGCCTGCGATCGCGAATGCGACGGCGCCGCCGTAGGCGCTCACGCGATGCACCCAGTTCCACGTGCCGCGCACATATTCGTGCGGACGCGCGCTGCCGAAGATGATGGCCGCGATCATCAGCAGGATGACGATCGGCATGATAAACCAGTCGAGCCCGCCGATGGGATTCGTGCGCTGCACGTACATCACAAACAGCGCAAGCATTACGCCCAGCCAGATGAATGCTTCAAAATTGTCGTCGAGTGGAATCCACGACTGTCGCGCCATCGCGTGCCAGATGAGCACGGCCACCGCGGTCGTCACGCCCGACCAGAAGCACGCTTTCGCGGCGATGCGCGACCACGGACGGTCGAACTTGATGCGCGACAGCGAGATCACGCCGCCGACAACGAAGAACGCGATCGCGGCAATCAGCAACGACGTCTGGCCGAGGTTGGGCGTTTCAGCGACTGCCAGCATGAAGGATCGTTGACTGTAGCTTTGGGAATTTCGCGACGAGCCAGGCGCGCAGCCCATCAGAACCGCTGGTGGCGAGTACGTCGATCGCGTCCTGCGAGGCGAGTGATCGGAGCACGTCCGCGCGCTGTTCAGCGGGCAGGCCGCTGTCGACAACCAGCGGTCGCAGTAAATGCATCTCGTCCGCGAGCGCGCGCCACGCATCATCGATTTTCGCAGCGATCTGATCGCGGATGAATGCGGACAGCGCCGGACTTCCCGCCGCAACGCCGATCGTGATCGCACCGTCGCGATGGACTGCGGGCACGATGAAATCACCATCATCGGGTTCATCGGCGCGGGAGACGAAGATCCCGCGCGATTTCGCATCGCGAACGACTTGTGCGTTCACGTCAGATGAATCCGTTGCAGCGAAAACGAGCGCCGCGCCTTGTAAATGTTCGTGACGGTAACGCTCCGTGACGCGCTCGACTTCATTCGGCATCGTTCGATCGAACTCCGGTGCGACGACGCGCACCAACCCGCGGCTTCCGCTCGCGGTTATCAACGAAGATGCTTTACGCGCAGCGACTTTTCCACCACCAATGATGACGGCAAGGCGCTCGCTCAGATCAAGCAGGATCGGATACTTCGCGGACATCGGATCGCAATCTTACAGGTGCTCCGGGATACCGTCCATTTCAGCAGTTTTGACACAACGCTGCGGCTATCATTCCGCATGCAAAAGCGAACGTTCGGCAAAACCAATCTGCCCGTCTCGATGTTAGGTTTCGGCGCGGCGCCGGTGGCATATCTGGATTCGGATCAGGATCGCGCGGCGATGGTGATCGAGAAGCTGCTCGCCGCGGGTGTGAATCTGATCGACACGGCCGCGAGCTATCCGGGGTCGGAAGAGTTTCTTGGCAAACGATTCAGCAAACGACGCCACGATTTCGTGCTTGTCTCCAAGTGCGGGCAGAAGATTCCCGAGAGCGATGCGGCCGAATGGTCGGATGAGCTGATCACCGCGACGGTTGATCGCGCGTTACGGCAACTGAAGACCGATCACCTCGACGTGATGCTCCTGCACTCCTGCAAGCTCGATGTGCTGGAAAAAGGTGAAGCGCTCGGCGCGCTCGTCAAGGCAAAGCAGGCCGGCAAGACCCGTTTCATCGGATACAGCGGTGACAACGAACCGGCCGCGTACGCAGCGGGGTTGAAGGAAGTCGATGTGCTCGAGACCTCCATCAACATCGCCGATCAGATCAACATCGACACGGTCCTGCCGATCGCGCGGGAGAACAATGTTGGCCTACTCGCAAAGCGTCCGATCGCGAACGCCGCGTGGAAGGATATCTCGCAGCAACCGGGCATGTATCAGAACTACGCGAAGACGTACACTGAGCGACTCCGCAAGATGGCCATCACCCCGGCGTCGGTTGGATTCAAGCCATCGACCGGCCATGAATCCGATGCCTGGCCGGAGATGGCACTGCGGTTCACGCTGTCTATCGAGGGCGTGCACTGCGCGATCATTGGTACGACGAACGCGGATAACGCGTCGAGCAATGTCCGCTACGCAAAGGCGGGCCCGCTGGACGGGAAGGTGATGACGAATTTGCGAAATGTTTTTCGGAAGGCAGATCCGGACAATAAGTGGACGGGCCAGACGTAGCGTTAACGTGGCACGGGTTTCCCAACCCGTGCCACGAAGATGCGCGGCTTGCGTTTTCCGGTCGGAAGCCGTAATTTTTCGTTCTGCGACGGATCGCTTTGGAGAGGTGGCCGAGTGGCTGAAGGCGACAGTTTGCTAAACTGTTTTACGGGCTTAAACCTGTAACGCGGGTTCGAATCCCGCCCTCTCCGCTGAGTGTTTCGAGAGCCACGGCATCATCGCCGTGGCTTGTGCGTTAAATGGCGTTAATTGGATTCCGTGCGATGAGCAATGCGACCGAACAAGCAGACCAGATCCGATCGCTCGCTACCGCCGCAGTGACGGCGGTGGAGCAGGCGAATTCACCGGCGGCGCTGGAAGAGTTGCGCATCAAGTACATGGCTCGCAATGGCGAGATCACGCTGCTGTCGCGCGGCATCGGCAAGGCCGCGCCGGAAGATCGCGCAGCCATCGGGGCGGCGGTCAACGAAGCCAATAAATCCGTGCAGGCGGCGTTCGATGCGAAGAAAGAATCGCTCGGTGGCAGCGCGGGCGCCGCGAAAAAATCCGCGAGCGCGATCGACGTCACGCTGCCCGGGATTCGTCGACCTGTCGGGCGACGTCACCCGCTTTCGGCGGTCGATGAAGAGATCAAAGCGATCTTCATCGGCATGGGATTTCAGTACGATGACTACCCGGAAGTCGAAACCGAATTCAACAACTTCGATTCGCTGAACATGCCCACCTGGCATCCCGCTCGCGAGATGCAGGATTCGTTTTTCACCGAGACTGGCCACGTGTTGCGCACGCATACAACGAGCTTTCAGATGCACGCGATGCAAAAGCTAAAGCCTCCGCTGCGCTCGTTCACGCTGGGCCGTTGCTATCGGCGCGATGAGATCGACGCGACGCACTATCCGATGTTCCACCAGGTCGATGCGATCGCGATCGATCGCGGCATCAGTTTCGTCGACCTAAAGTGGACGCTGTTCCAGTGGCTGCGCACTCAGCTCGGCCCGGACATCAAGCTGCGAATGCGCCCGAGCTACTTCCCGTTCACCACGCCCAGCGCCGAGGTGGATGTGTTCTTCCGCGGCCGGTGGATGGAACTGGGCGGCAGCGGGATGATTCATCCGGACGTGATGCGTCACGCAAATCTCGATCCGAACGAATGGCAAGGCTTCGCGTTCGGCATGGGTACCGAGCGAATCTGCCTGGCGCGTCATAACATCGACGACATTCGATTGTTATACGAAAATGATGAATCGTTCCTCAGACAATTTTGATCGATGACGACGCGCGGACGCGCATTCACGGACATCCAGAGCGGTACGCCGCGTCGGGTGTCATTCCGCTGAGCGAATTCGACGCAACGAAGACAACGCAATGCTGATCACAACTCCCTGGTTGCTGCAATACCTCGACGCACCCATCACGCACGATGCGCTGATGGAAGCGTTTCCCAAAGTTGGATTGGAGATCGAAGAATCCAAGCCGCTGAATCCGGGAGCGGGTTTCAAGGTCGATCTGAACGTGCTCGCAAACCGTCCGGACTGTCTGGGCATCATCGGCGTCGCGCGCGAGATTGCGGCGCACTTCGACATTAAGCTGAAGTATCCGAAGTTCGACGAAGCGATTGCCAAGTCGGCCGGCGCGGCGCCGGTGCAGATTGAGATTCGCGATCCGGATCTGTGTCCGCGCTACATCGGCCGCGTGATGACCGGCGTGAAAGTCGCGCCATCGCCGAAGTGGTTGCAGGACATTCTGATCTCGATCGACCAACGGTCGATCAACAACATCGTCGACATCACGAACTTTGTGATGATGGAATTCGGCCAGCCGCTGCACGCGTTCGATTTTGCGAACATCGGCGGCAAGATAATCGTCGTGCGCCGGATGCAGCCGGGAGAAAAGCTGGAGCTGCTCGGCGGCAAGACGATTGACGCGGGTGCTGCGAACGCATCGCCGACGCTGGTGATCGCAGATGCGGAGAAGCCGGTCGCGCTGGCCGGCATTATGGGTGGGAAATTGAGCGAGACGCGCGACAGCTCGGCCGAGATTCTGATGGAGGCCGCCCACTTCGATCCGCCCACCATTCGCAAGACGGCCAAGCGCATCGACGTGTCGACCGAATCGAGCTATCGCTTCGAGCGTGGCTGCGATCCGAACTGCATGCTCGAAGGCGCGATGAACCGCGCGTGCTCGCTGATCGCCGAACTAGCCGGCGGCAAACCTGCCGGCGCGTCGGTCGATGCGTATCCGAATCGCAAAGAGCCGCGCGTGTTCAAACTCACGTCGCAGCGCGTCAGCAGTTATCTCGGCGCGGATGTCGATGCGAATACGATCAAGTCATCGCTGACGAAACTCCAGATGACCGTGGCCGACGATCTCACCGTCACCGTTCCGACCTGGCGAATCGACGCGGTCGATCCGGTTGTGCTGATCGAAGATGTCGCGCGCCTGGTCGGCTACGACACCCTGCCGATGCGCCCGACGATGCAGACGCCGACGCTGGGCAAGCGATCGGAAATGGATCAGCTACGACAGGAGCTGGCGCGATACCTGTCGAGCGTCGGCTATCTCGAATCGCGCACTCCGTCGCTCGATGCGCCCGAGGCCGTCGATCCGATGATCGACGACCCGGCCAAGAGCACGGTGCGGCTGAAGAATCCGATGACGCGAGAAGCGTCGGTGATGCGAACCAGCCTGCTGCCGTCGCTGGTGCGAGTGGCCGAAGGCAACACTCGCCGCGGCGCGACGACAACGCGGTTCTTCGAGCAAGACAAGGTTTATCGCAAGCGGCCCAACGCAGCGAACGAACCCGGCGCGATCGAATCATGGAGGGCCAGCGGTGTCGCGGGCGGGCTGTTGAACGAATCCGACTGGAGCGGCCGAAATCCGCAGATCGGATTCTTCGATGTCAAAGGCGTGCTGGAAGACATCCTGGAAATCGCGGGCGCGCGCGATGCGGTGTTCGAGTCATCGCCACGCGCCGGATTCACAAATGACACGTCGGCCGCGATCAAGTCAGCCGGGCAGACGCTCGGCCACATCGGACAGATCGACAGCAAAGTCATTCCAACCGGCAAGATGACTTTCCCGCTGTTCGGCTTCGAGCTGGACGTGGCCGCGCTGCTGACGACGCACGCGACGGTGGCAGCGTACAAGCAACTCGCGCGCACGCCCGAAGTCTGGCGAGACCTGGCCATCGTGGTAAAGGCCGACGAATCGTATGCGAACATCGATCGCGCGATCCGCGAGTCCGCCGGCGCGACGCTCGAATCAATGCGATTGGTCGATCTGTATCGGGGCAAGCAAATCGCCACGGATGAGAAGAGCCTGGCGTTCCGTTTAGTCTTCCGCGATCCCACCCGCACGCTGACAGCCGAAGAAGTGAACGCGCAAGTTGATCGAATCGTCGCGGCGCTGAAGCAACAGTTCAATGCGACTCTGCGAGTGTAAAGAAGAGTTAACCACCAAGGACACCAAGAAGACGAAAACAAAGTATCTTGTATTGAATTCTTGGTGTCCTTGGTGTCTTGGTGGTTAATCTCTTTTCTTTGTTAGCAGAGACACGACCACGAGCACGATGAACCCCAGCGGAATCGTCACCAGCCCCGGTTGCGAGAACGGCGCGATCGCGTCTTCGGGCTTGAGTCCATACACGTACTGATACGCCGGCCCGCTGAGCATCAGCCAGCCGAGCGAACTGACCAGACCGATGATGATTGATGAGCTGATGCCCTGCTTGGTCGTGTGCTTCCAGAACAGCAGCATGATTAGCGATGGCAAATTCGCGCTGGCGGCCACGTTGAACGCCCAGCCGACGAGGAAGCTAACGTTCATCGATTTGAACAGCACGCCAAGCAGCATCGCGATCACGCCGACGACCACGGCGACCATCTTCCCGGCGTTTACTTTCTGGTGATCGGTCATCGGTCGCTGCATGACGTTGGTCATGATGTCGTGCGCCACCGCGCCGCTGGCCGCCATGATCAGACCGCTGACTGTGCCGAGCACCGTGGTGAACGCGATGGCGGAGATGATCGCGAACGGCAATTCGCCGAACGTTTTTGCCAGCAGCGGCGCGACCATGTTGCTGTCCGCCGGCAGCACGGTCCCCACCATCGCACCGAGGCCGATGTACAACGTCAGCACGTAGAAAATTCCGATCGCTGCGATGCCGACCATCGTGCTCTTGCGCGCGGCTGCGGCATCTTTCACCGTGTAATACCGGATCAAAATGTGCGGCAACGATGCGGTGCCGGCGAAGAGCGCGAGCATCAGCGAGATGAAATCGAGCTTGTCGAACAAACTGCCTGAACGCACGCCCTTGAACAGCGGATGTTTGCCAACGCGAAGCATGTCTTCGCCGCGAACCGTTTCAGTTTGCTCTTTTCCGTTGACGACCTTTGTCACGTTGATCGACGACTCCCCAAAAACATCAAGAAACTCAATCGGCCCGACCGAACCGGTTGGTCTGGATTCGCCCGTCACCGGATCGATCACGTTAAATCCGCGGCCGAGAATCGCAACCGTGAGCATCGCGCAGAACGCGACGAGCAGCGAACCTTTAATGAACTGGACCCAGGTCGTGCTGACCATGCCTGCCGTCACGACGATGATCGTCACGACCACGCCGACGATGAGGACGCCAGCCCAGTGGGGAAATCCGAGCAGCGGTTTCACCAGCGCGCCGGCGCCGACCATCTGCGGGATGAGATAAAAGATCGAAACGATCAGCGTGCTGATCGCCGCGGCCAGCTTGATGCCGCGGCTTTGGAATTTGGCGTCGAGTGCATCGGCGAACGTGAATTTGCCGAGCCGTTTGATCGGCTCGGCAATCACGAACAGCGCAACCACCCAGCCGGCGAGAAATCCGATTGAATAGAGAAATCCGTCGTACCCGTAGAACGCGATCATCCCGCAGATGCCGAGGAAGCTGGCCGCGGAGAGATAATCGCCGGCGAAGGCGATGCCGTTCACGAACCAATTGACTTGGCCATGGGCCGCGAAATATCCGCCCGCGCTTTTCGCTTTGCGACCGAGATAGAAACTCAACGCCAGCACGAACCCGACGAAGATCACGAAGACGAGAAACGCCGACAGCGAGAATTGATCGTTCACGACGGACGGCCCCCATCTTTGTCAGCCGCGCCGCTCTTGCGGCAGATCACCATGTAGATCAGCGCCAGCACGATCGCCGCGATGATCAGGCCCAGTCCGTAGAGCACGGCGAGGTTCACGCCGCCGAACGGTCGCTTCGCCATGATGTCCGCGCGAAACGCGCTGAGGTAAACGAACAGGCCGTACAGGACCACGTAAAAGAAAAACAGGATCAGGCCGTAGCGGGATTGAGCGGCGGTGGAACCGGTTGAATCGTGATGTTCCGACATGGCGACGCGAGTGTACGCCCGTCCGCGCGCGACGACAAATTCTCGCACCCTCGTCATCCCATTCGCAACGACTCTTTCGCGAAGCGTTCGAGCAGGTTTTCCAACTCTTCAGCCGCCGCCTGCTTTCGCACGACGGGTTTGTTCGCCATACCTGGCGGCAGTCCAAGCGCCGCGCTGACGAGGAGCTCATCCGCATCACGATGAACATCGTACGATTCGCGGCTTATGTTGCCCGCCGATTGTAGCTGGAAGTCTGCAAGTGCTGCGCGATCAGCTCGATCGGATGCAACGCGACGCGCCCGGTGCCATCTTTGATCTGGTGCCGGCAAGAAGTTCCGGGCGCGACGATCGCTGCATCGGGCGATTCACGGATCGGCGGAAACACGCTAAGCTCGCCTATCTTCATCGACAGATCATATCGATGCGCCGCGTACCCAAACGAACCGGCCATCCCGCAGCAACCGGATGGCAGAACAGTGAGACGATCACCGACGAATCGCCGAAGCGCGTCCGCGCTGGTCGAGTCGCCCCACAGCGCTTTCTGATGGCAGTGACCATGCAGGATCGTCGGTCCCGCAGGACGAGGCGCGATCCGCGGTCGATTCGGATGCTCATTCCAGAAGCGTTCGACAAACTCTTCGACGAGAAACGATTTACTCGCGAGTTCCATTGCCGCTTCCGGCTTAGCGATCTTCATCTGCAACCAGTCATCCTTCATCGCGCTCAGACACGATGGTTCGCAGACGACCACCGCCTTCACGCGCGAATCGCTTGTCGCGTCGATTAGCTGATCGAGCGTTGTGTTCGTCGTGCTGATCGCGGTGTTCATTAATCCGAGCGAGAGCATCGATCGCGCGCAACATCCGACTTTCGGCAACCGCACTTCGTACCCGAGCGATTCAAGCACTTCCACCGCAGCGCGCCCGACATGTGGCTCGTTGTAGGTGGTAAAACAGTCCGCATACAGCACAACGACTGGCGGACTAGCATCCGCCCGCGAAATGCGGCGCTTCTTGAACCACCGATATAGCGATGGCGCAAATGTGGGGATGCTGCGCTGCGGCGCGAGTCCGAGCCTGCGATTCAGCATTCGTCGTGTGAATGGAACTCGGTTGAACCAGTTCGCAAATCCGGGGGCGATCGAGCCGAGGCGGTTCAGCGTGCGGACATTCCCAAACACGCGCGACGACAGCGGCGCTCGTTGCTCGCGATAACGCTGTCCTGTGCATTCCGCTTTCAATCGCGCGACATCGACATTGCTGGGACATTCAGATTTGCACGCCTTGCAGCTCAGACACAGGTCCAGCGTTTCGATTGTCCCAGGATCATTCCAATCTGGATTCTCGCGAAGCGGCAAGCCGGTCTGACCCGTGATCGCCATGCGGAGCGCGTTGGCACGGCCACGCGTGCTGTGTTCTTCGTCCAGGGTCACACGGTAGCTTGGACACATCGTGCCGCCGGTAGTTTTGCGGCAGAAGCCGGCGCCATTGCACATTTCCACCGCGCCGCCGAAGCCGTGCTGATCGTCGTAGGTGAAGAAGGTCTCGACGTGTGGCACAGTGATTTCGCGATCATCGGGCAAGATGCGTAGTCGCTGCGTGATCGATTCGATCGGGCCGGGCGCGACGATATCGTCGGGATTGAGCACGCCCGCCGGATCGAAGACCTCTTTCACATCGCGAAACACCTGCATCAATTGCGCGCCGAAGAATCGCTCGAGCAGCGGCCCGCGGATTCGGCCGTCACCGTGTTCGCCGCTCATGACGCCGCCGCAGTTGCGCGCCA
>JACMJD010000788.1 GCA_014380825.1 Phycisphaerae bacterium
AGCGCGCCGGAACGGGAAATCGACGGATTTGGAAAATCTCTCACTTCGAAATGCGGGACAACTCTGAACTTTTGCAGATGGAAAAAGCAAGGGACATCACTCCCTCGGAGCGACGTCCCTTCATGTCTCAAGATTCTAAGTCCGACCTTGCGATGCTCACTTCCCTGGCGTGAGCTGTTTCCCGGCGTCGATCATCTTTTGTACGTCGGCGAGGTTCGTGTTGACCTTCGTTTGATACTCGGCCGGGAGGTTGGCGGCCATCGTTTTGATCTGGGCGATGTAACCCTCGGCGTCGCTCCACTTCTTGTCCTTGACGGCGTCCTTGGCCTTGGCGATCAGGTCGTCGATCTGTTTCTGCACCGCTTCCATGTTGGCGCCGGCGTTCTTCGCTTCGGTTTTGGCGGCGTCCTGGGCGTGGTCGACGCCCTTGTCGACGTTGTCCTTCGCCTTCTCGAGCGCGTCGGATGCCTGATTGGCGGTCTTGTCGGCGGCCTTGTTCACGTCCTTTTGGCTGTCGTCCCTCGTGTCACAGCCGACGACGACGAGACCTGCGGCCAGTACGAACGATGCCAGTAAACGCTTCATAAGTTGCTCCTTGGGGAAAGTGTTGCCGGGGTTCCCGGCGACGGGTTGTGGAACGACAGTAATCAGGCTAACGCGCGGGTTCAATCCGTCGCAATGGATGAACCATGCGATTTGACGGAGGTCAAAACGTTGAACGCCAAGCCGCGACGGACGTCAAGACCGGCGAAGCGAAAAGCCACAGAGCGGGCGTGAACGTTATGCTTTCATGCATGACCGACAAGGCCCAACCCAGCGACCAGCTCCAATCCGATCCGAAGACCGGCGACCCGGATGCCGCGTGCATGCGAGGCGCGGCACTCGTCGAAGAAGGCAAGCTGCACGAGGCCGCCGAGATTTTTCGCACGCTGTCCGAGCGAACCGATCTGGCCGACGGTCATCGGGCGGTCATGGCGGTGAACCTCGCAACGGTTTACGACAAGATGGGCCACGTCGACACCGCGATCCAGACATACGAATACGCCAGCACGATCACGCTCCGCAACTATGTCTGGACCGAAGAAGGCCGCGCGGAGTATCTGTTCAAGCGCGAGCGATATGACGAAGCGATCGGCGTGTGGGAGCACATTCTCACGCTGTCGTTTCTTCCGGATGAAGTCGTCAAGCGCGTCGAGCAGAACCTGGCCGTCGCGAATGAGAAGCGCGCGTAGCGTCGTCGACGGATCGTGCCAGAGAGCGACGAAGGGAGTCGCGGTTTTCGCGCGTTCGCGGAGCGTTCGTCAAATCAGCTTGTTCAGATCGACATCGACACCGCCGCGTTTCAGGTAGCGGGCGAGCTGAAGTTGCCAGCCGTCGCGGTTGTCGACGACGACGTGGCTCAGGCCGAAGCGGTCGGTGTGACCTTCGCCGCCGCGGTGCAGGACAATCACGCGGCCAGCGCCGAGCTTGCCGACGCAGCAGCCAAGGTCGAAGAGCGCATCCGGATCGGCTGCGGGCTGAGGCTGGTCGCCGGATTCGGTGAACAGCAACACAAACGACGCGGGCGACGACTGCATCGCCGCGAGTTCGTCGAGCAGCGGCGTGCTGCTGGTGGTTGTGTCGCTTTCGTCGGCGTTGCTCGGGCAATTTGATTGATCCGGGCTCGTGTTCACAGCGTTTGGATTCGCCGCGCGTTTGCTGACGTGCAGCGACAGGCCGAGTTGTTCGACGAACTGACGAACCGCGTCGCAGGCGGTGTCGTCGCTGGTTCGCACGATCAACATGCCGGATTTGTCAGACGCCGCCGAGCGCGAGCCGGCAGCTTGACCGCTCGCCGAAGCGCGCATCGCTTCCGATGCGACCGAAGCCGCCGCGACGCTGCGCAGCGAGGCCTGCGCCCGTGCCGCCTGCATCGCTTGCGCGATCGTCGGCGCGGCCATCTCCGGACTCGTCGCACTGGGGCTCGCAACGGTGGTTGATTCCGTTTCCATGACAGTGCCTTTCGTCGTGGTTGTCGTCTGAGGTACAAGCGGTTCGGGCAAGACGCGCATTGATTTGGTGATCACGCGGAGCTGGTCCAGCCGGTGGCGCATCTCCTCGCCAAAGAGTTCGACGAACATGCCGAACTCGGCGTACTCCGGCAGAATCGTCGCGACCCAGTTGTTGAACTCATCGGCCGCGCCGGAATGGTTGAACGATTTGTTGAGCAGCTCGGTGCAGCGCAGCACCCATTCCTGCTTTTCCTGTCGCGCAACGTCCAGGTCGCGACGATCGCGAAGTCGATGCTCACGAATCGCGTTTCCGATCTTCATCTGAATTTGAAGATCGCGCACCACGATCGCCTTGGGCGCGACCAGCGCAAGCGGGAACGGCGAGGATGACGGTCCGGCATTGAGGGCTTCGGTATCCACAAACCATAATATTCAATTCATTGGAGGTGCAGGCAAGTTGGGGTGCAGATTTGAGATTGTAGGGAACTGGCCGGTGGTAGTGATCGTCGCGGATACAGCGGCTATCGACGGGGTCGCCACGCGCGGATAGAACGCCGGGATGCACGTGAAAATCGTTCCGAACGTGGCGATCAATACGCGCGCCGACGCGAACGAGAGCGTTGCGCAGTTTTACCAGTCGCTGGGGTTTTGCCGGCCGGTCGGTCGCCCCTGAATTTACCGTTCTGTCACCGTCGGCGTTTGGGTGTTACTTGGTTTCGTGGGAGCCGCCGCCGCGCGGGCGCGCGGAATTGTGCTTGCAGGTCGAGACCGACGATCTGCCCGCGCTTCGCCAGCGCGTGATCGACGGCGGCG
>JACMJD010000789.1 GCA_014380825.1 Phycisphaerae bacterium
AAGAAGGGCAACGTGATCGTCGACCGCGTGCAATGCGGCGGGCTGATCGTGCGCGGCAAGCTCAAAGGCGAAGTCATCAGTCGCGGCCCGGTGCTGGTCGGGCCGGAAGCGGAAATCAAAGGCGACGTGAGCGCGCCAACGCTGGCGGTCGGCGCGGGCGCGATTCTGGCGGGTCGGTACGAAATCGGCTCGAGGAAAAAGTCGGCGACCTAGGTCTTCGGCGAACACTCTCATTCAGGGGATCAACGTGCGAATCACAACGATTGCCCGCGTCGCAACTGCATTCCTGCTCGCCTGCATGCTTGCAAGCGCATCTCGCGCTCAGGCGCTCGCCGACAAAGTACCAGCCGATAGCTTTTTCTACGTCGGATGGCAGGGAACCGCGACGCCGACCAACGGTTACGCCGGTTCACATTATCAAGCGGTGTTCGAGGCCTCGAAGATCAGAGCGCTGGCGGAGCAGACGGTTCCGCAACTGATCGACAGGATGGAAGCCGATGAGCCCGAGGCGGCGAAGGCTCTGCGAGCGGCCGTGGCGATCGCTGCGCCACTCGTGCGGCATCCCAGCGCCCTCTTCGTGCGTCCCGGCGGTGCCGAAGCCGGCGCGCCGTTTTCGGTCGTACGCGCCGGGCTGATCTGCCAGGCCGGTGCGGACGCCAAATCGCTTGAGAAGCAGATCCGCGACGCCATCGAACTGGCACCGGCGGATGTCAAGCCGTATTTGCGTGTCACGAGCTCGGACGACACCGTGATGGTGCTTGCGGGGTACGGAGACGCCGACGCGCAGACGGCACCGGCGGCCATGAGCGATCGAGCGAAGTCTCTGGCCACGGCCGCGCCATTTACCACGGCGATGAAGCACGCCAGCGCCGGCGAGCGCTTCTTTACGGTCTACATCGACGCACAGCGCGGATTGAAATTGATCGATGAGACGATCGAGCGTGAAGGCGGGCGCGGTCTGAAGGAGTGGCGGACCATTCGCGATGCGCTCGGCATCGACGGCCTGGGGCGCATGATCTTCAGCGGCGATTTCGCTGAGAAAAACTGGATCAGCACCGCGTTCGTCGAAGCGCCGGCGCCGCGCCGCGGGCTGCTCAAGTGGCTTGAGGGCCGTCCGGTTGAGCCGGATGCGCTCCAGCAGATTCCCGCCACCGTCGGTGGCGCTCAGTTTCTTCGCGTCGACATCGCCGGCTTCGTCAACTTGATCCGCGATGTGTTTGCCGTGGTCTCGCCGGACGAGGGCGTCGCCAACTTTGATCGCGCGCTTGGCATCGCTCAGATGTCGCTGGGCGTGAATCCGATGACCGACATTGTTGAGCCGCTGGGCGAAACGTGGGTGCTCTTCAGCGACGACAGCATCGCCGGCAACGGCACACGGGGCCTGATCATTCTCAACAAGCTAAAGGACGCCGAGAAAGCAAACCGCGGCTTCGCGGCGCTATGGCGATTCGCGTTGAACTCGACGAGCGAAGAGCGCCGCAAGGAGATGCAGATCGCACTGGACGAGCAGGTGTTGCAAGGCCTCACCGTGCGATCGGTGCAAGCGCCGGGGGTCATCGTCGGATGGACAATTCATAACGGCAACCTGGTTGTCGGCCTGAACGTGGATGGTGTGGTCAAAGCGGCACAAGCGTCGCCGGCGAAAGGGCTGGATCAGAGTGCGACGTTCACTGCTTTGATGAAGCGAATGTCGCAGGGCAACGCGGTGACGTCGTTCCGCTACATGGATCTGCCGCAGACCGTGTCGGTGATGGATGCCGAGTTGATCGAAGCGTGGAGAACGCTACGCGAGCAATCGGCGGCGGAGGATGTGAAACTGCCCGAGGAAGTGCTGCCGCCGCTCGATGTGGTGAAATCACACGTCGCGCCTGCGCTGGAAGTTTCGTGGATGAGCGATGCGGGTTTTCATTGGCGATCGGAGCTGAACTTTCCCGCAGCGGATGCATATTCGAATCAACCGAATCTTGCGTCAGGTCAGGCCGGCGCTGCTGGCGCGGCTGGGCTGGGGGTGGCCATTCTGCTGCCGTCGCTGAATCGTGCGCGCGAGACCGCGAATCGTGTGAAGTGCGCATCAAACGAGCGACAGATCGGTCAGGCGATGTTGCTCTACGCCAACGACAACAAAGGCTCGTATCCGGATGACTTGGGAACGCTTCTACTCACGCAGGATATTACAATTGATGTGTTCCTGTGCCCCAGCAGCGACAATTCGCTACCGCCTGAGTTCGAGAAAATGACCCCGCAGCAGATGGCCGCTTGGGTGAATGAGAATTCAAACTACATCTACGGTGGTAAGGGCTTGAACAATAGCTCACCGGCGGAAAAGATTCTCGTGATCGAGAAGGTCGACGATCACGATAGCGATGGAATCAACTGCCTGTTCGGCGACGGCCACGTGGAATTCGTTCAGCAGGGCGAACCGAACTGGGCGCAAGTCGAAGAGTTGATGAAGCAGGGCAGCAAGTAAGCGTTTGCCGATCAGCCCGGTCGATCTCAGACGGGTCGATCCACGACGAATTCCGACATGAGCTGAAGCGCCAGCTTCGCGTCGCTGGGTTCAAGCGAATCGAGCGCGGTGCGGGCACGGTTCGCGAGTTGTCGCGCGCGATTCTTCGCGTATTCGATCGACTGGCTGGGCAGAATCAGATTGCGGATCTTCTCGGTCTTGTCGCTTTCGCGGCTGGCCAGCAGATCGCGAAGGAGCGTGCGGTGTTCCATCGGCGCGGTTCGCAGGAAATGAATCATCGGCAGCGTGAGCTTGCCTTTTTCGACGTCAATTCCGAGCGTTTTGCCCACTGCGCGCGTGTCGCCGACGATGTCGAGAATATCGTCCTGAATCTGAAACGCGGTGCCGAGCGACAGGCCGTACAACTCTAGCTGCGCCACGACCGCCTCGCTCGCGCCGGCGAACTTCGCGCCCAGGTGACAGCACGTCGCGCACAGCACGGCCGTCTTGCGCGTGATGATCTTCAGGTACGTTTCTTCGTCCAGATCGTAATTGTTGCGATTCTCGATCTGGAGCAGCTCGCCTTCGCAAACCTGGTTTGTCGTCCGCGCGATCATGCGGCTGGCCAACTGCGAATCGATGCTGGAGCACAGGTGATAGCTGTGGCTGATCAGATAATCGCCCAGCAGCACGGCCGCTTCGTTGCCGCGCAAGTGGTTGATGGTCGCGCCCTTGCGGCGCAGTTCGGCCTCGTCCAGCACGTCATCGTGCACGAGCGTGGCCATGTGAACCATCTCGACAACCGTCGCCAGCGTCACGTGCGCGTCGACGATCTCGCCGCAGGATTTGCCCGCCAGCAGCAGCAACGTCGGCCGAAGCATCTTGCCGCGGAATCTGCTGACGTGCTTGATCAGCGTGTTCACGCACGCGACCGAGCTGTCAAGTTCGGTATGAAACCGATCGGCCACCTGCGCCAGTTGCGGCGCGATGCAGTCGGTCAGATGTGTCAGTGCCGTCGTCATATCGATTGAAGCTTTCTGCTGCTCCATCTCATCGGCGAAGTATAGAAATGCGGATGAGCAGGTGCGAATCGTTATGGGAAGTTTCGAAAAGATTGAAAGGAGAATAGTGTTCAGTGGTCAGTGGTCAGTGGTCAGTGGTCAGTGGTCAGTAAAGCATCGGCGGCGTATGCTT
>JACMJD010000790.1 GCA_014380825.1 Phycisphaerae bacterium
GGCGGACTTGCCGTGCTCAAACCGTTCCCTCCAAGGAAATCGCTCACGCAATCGCCCAGGCAATCGCTGGTACTTAATGACGACTCGCCGCGATGAAAGTTACAGCCACAGACGATGGACGCGGCCGACAGGGCCGAATGATCCTAACCTCTTGTCTCACCTGCGATTAATTGCTTAATCACCGGCGAATGAGGTCCCAGACCACTCCTACGCTCTGTCGGCCGCGCCTGTTCGTATCTTTCGATCCTGAAACAAGCTGTTTCCCGCGGAACTACTGATTCTGATCGTTGTAGTAGTTTCGGTCGTACAGGAATCCAAATCCGTAGGTGATTCGGAACCCGTTACGAACCGCGGCAATGAACGGCGCGACGAAGTTCGTGCCCACCATCACCTGGTCGTCAGGCTTCAGGTAAACGTCCGGCGCTTCACCGGCGAAGATCTTCGCCAGATCAACAACGGCGTAGAACTCGCGATCCTGACCTTCCAGCCGACGCACGATCTGCGTGCGCTGCGGGATCGCCACCTGATCGAGCATGCCGGCCGAGATCACCGCCATCTTCAGCGTGATCTTGCGAGCGGTCAGGCTGTACACGCCCACGCGTGCAACGTGGCCACCCATGTAGTACTCGCCGATGATCGGGTTCGGGACAATGATCATGTCGCCCGGACGAA
Source organism: Phycisphaerae bacterium (assembly GCA_014380825.1). The sequence goes on from JACMJD010000790.1 coordinate 673, forward strand.
TCACCAGGTTGTAGCGCAGATCGCCATGCGTGATCAGCGCATCCAGCGGCACACGGATGACGCGCACGTCAGTCGGCTCCGGTGGCGGTTCAAACTGGAACGTGCCGGCCGCACGGTAATCGGTCGGCGTGACCGGTTGGACCGGGGCTTCGGTCGACTGATCCATGCCGGGCGTCGCCGTGGGAGTCGTGTCCGTCACGCCTGGCTGATCGGTGGTGACCGGTCGGCCTTCGATCGTAATGACGCGGCCTTCCTCATCGCCGGGCTGCGTTGTTGGTTCAGTCGCGGCGGGAACATCCGCGGGTTGCGTCAACATCGAAACGCGACGCGACCCAGTTGAACCTTGGGCTACCGCGCCTTCCGTGTTGTGATTGGCGGCACCGCGCGGCATCAGCACATCCGTGTTCGGTCGCGTGGCCGGACCAGTTCCAGCCCCGCCGGCGCCGGTGCCGGGCTGCTGCTTGCGGATGATGTAAATGTAGTCGATGCCCGTGCTCGTCACGTTCCGCGCGTAGTTCAACGCGTTGAGCAGACGGAAATCGGACGAGAGGATCTGGTATTCACCGGGGTTGCCCACCGCGCCGGAGATCGTGTACGTGCGATTCCGCGCTTCCAGAACCGAGACCGACACGGTCGCGTTCTGAATCAGGCCTGCATCCTTGTACCCCTGGTTGATCGCACTCTCGAGCTGCGCTTCGGTCAACCCGGCGGCCTGGATCTGGCCGATCAGCGGCAGGCTGATCTTGCCGCTTTCGCTGATGCGCTTCTGCACAACCGATTCGACGTTTGGCGCGACCAGATCCGTGATCAGGATCGCAACGTAGTCGTTGCGGCCGAGCACGTAGTCGCCCTGTGTGGGCTCCATGTCAGCAGCGGTCACCATCGACACGTTTCGCCACTTCGGATCCGGTTCGTCGATGCCCGCATCCAGCACGCGAAGAATCGGGATGGGTAGCGACTTCTGATACCGGCCCATTTCGCCGGGGTCGATGAAACCGTTCTTGCAGCCGGTGGCGGTGGTCACCAGCACGATCAACGCGAGACACGAGAATGTCCAATTTTTACCAAGGCGGCCGTTGAGCCGAGAGTTTAGCGGCAGACGCAAGACGCGCTCCTTTCCGAACAGTGTTTGGCCGAAACCGGCTTTTGGCGAGTGCGACTAAAGAGGTGCGCCTTCGCGAGACCGACTCGGTCGAGTACGAATCCGTGCTTTACAGTCTCCGCCGGCGGATGACGATAACGCTCTGCGATTACAACGCCGACACGTGCGCGTCCTCCAACTTCACGCGCCACGAACCGCGTTCGCAACCGCTCCCGCCGACGTTTCTCCCCGTCCGGACGGGTCGCTGCTTCCAGCGAACCCCCTCATTTTGCATGAGGACGGCCCGTGACGCAACCCAAGCACCCATTCACAGATCTATTCTTCATCTGAAGATACGATCGACGGCGAAGTACAAATCACTTAAACCGCACGATCCGTGTACTCAGGAGGATATTGGGACGTGACGCGCTAGTGTCGAATGTTTGCGCTTATCCGACCTGCGCTGCCGAAGCGGATTAGCGGACTTCCCGCACAAGCGACGATGAGAAATCACATCTCCCGGCCCGGCCACGTTTTGTCGTTGAGACGATTTCCGCCGATCGGGTGTTTTCGGGAATTATCGGGAACGGCCCAGATTGCCGCGAGACAACGTATTCAGTTTCCAAAGATCCAGGCGCGACGCGATCGAAAAACGCGCGTCTCTATTACTACTGGGGGCGCTGCGCGCGACGCTATCGCGGCGCGCAGCGCAAGGCATTTGCGATTCAAAAACGCGACATATTTTTCGGAATGTGTTCTCGTGTGTTGCGCGCCA
>JACMJD010000791.1 GCA_014380825.1 Phycisphaerae bacterium
GGTCCAGTCGATCGCTTTCGGTGGAGGATCTTTCGTTTTGCCTTCCCACCAGACGTCCCCGTCCGGAAGCAGCGCGACGTTCGTGAAGATCGCATCGTGCGACATCGACGTCATCGCGTTGGGGTTCGTCTCCCAATTCGTGCCGGGAACGACGCCGAAGTATCCCGCCTCCGGATTGATCGCGCGGAGCATTCCGTCTTTCGGATCAACCCACATCCAGGCGATGTCGTCGCCAACAGTTGTGATCTTCCAGCCCTGCTTCTTGTACTTCTCCGGCGGAATGAGCATTGCGAAATTCGTTTTGCCACACGCACTGGGAAACGCGGCCGCGACGTATGTCTTCTCGCCATCAGGCGCATGCGCGCCCATCAGCAACATGTGCTCTGCCATCCAACCTTGCTGTTGTCCGAGGAAGCTGGCGATGCGCAGGGCCATGCATTTCTTGCCCAGCAGCGCGTTGCCGCCGTAACCGGAACCGAAACTCCAGATCGTGTTATCCAGTGGGAAGTGCGCGATGTATCGGCGGTCCGGATTGACATCGCCCAGACTGTGCAGGCATCGCGTGAACTCATCGCTCTCACCAAGCTGTTCCCACGCGACATCGCCCATCCGCGTCATCAATCCCATATTGATCGCGACGTACAGTGAATCGGTCAACTCGACGCCAACCTTCGCCAGCGGTGATCCGATCGGCCCCATGACAAACGGCACCACATACATCGTGCGTCCGCGCATGCAGCCGGCGAACAGTGGCTTGAGCTTCGCATACGCCTGCTTGTCGTTCATCCAATTGTTCGTCGGCCCGGCCATGTCTTCGCCGGGGGTGCAGATGAAGGTGAGATGCTCACTGCGGGCGACGTCGTTCTGATTCGATCGATGCAAATAGCAGTTCGGCAGCTTCTCCTGATTCAGCTTGACGAAGATGCCCTCCTGCACACCGCGCTCGATCAGCCCGTCGCGCTCCTGCTGCGTGCCATTGCACAGCACGATTCGATCAGGCTGACACAGCGCGATGCACTCTTCAACCCACTTGAGCACATGCTTGTTGGCAATGGGCAGCGCGGGTGATTTGACTTCGTTTTCGCGAGGTTTAGGCGGAACGATATTGTGAACTGTGGACATGGATTACAGAGCTCCTGGCGTTAGTTCGCTGAAAATTGTAAACCGCCGCTGCGCGTTGTGCCAATCGCGATGCGTGCGCCGCGAGCAGTGCAATTCAGATTCGTCTAACTACAATCCGCCGCATGCGAATGGGAAGATGGATGGCTGCGCTGATCGCATTGGCGATCGCGACCGCACAATCGGCATGCACGAACGTCAACGCTCCGTTGAATCGCGTGGAAGTGCCTCTAAAACTCCGCGCCTCCAATCATACGCGCGCCACGACGGCTCCGTCTTTGCCCGATCAGAGTGCACCCAAATCCCCGCGCGACGACAATTGCTTCGTCGGCCTGGCGCTCAGCGGCGGTGGTTCGCGGTCGGCGAACTTCTCGGCGGCGTGCATGTTTCAGCTCGAGCGGATCGATCTGCTGGATCGCGTCGATTACATCTCATCTGTCTCCGGCGGATCGCTCGCCGGCGCTTATTACTGCTTGAGTGACGACAAAGGTTGGAACAACGCAAACGTTCAGCGAAAGCTGACCCATTCTTTCGCCAACGACGTCATCATTCAGTGCCTGCTGCCCTGGAACATGGTTGCGCTTGCGTTCACGGATTTCGATCGCACCGATCTGCTGGCCGACAGTTTCACGAACACCCTGTTTCGCCGAAACGGCCGCGAGCTGAAGTTCGGCGATCTGCGCAAGGATCGCCCGCACCTGTTGATTAACGCAACCGATTTGCAAACCGGCCGCGCATTCGTATTTCGCGATGACGTGTTTGATGAGATCAATTCCGACCTCGCGAAATATCCGATCTCACATGCCGTCGCGGCAAGCGCTGCGGTGCCGGTGGTGATGAATCAAGTCACGCTGCGCGACTTCTCCACGATCTTCAAACGGTTTCGTCACCTCGTCGACGGCGGCGTGTACGACAACCTGGGCATCACGACTCTGGTCGACACATTCGAAGGGCAAGTCGCCGCCGCCCTGCACGATGGTTTGCCGGATCCGTATCCGAATGGCGCGTTGTTGATTGTCGTCGACGCGCGAACCCGATTTGACGCGAAGCTCGACGAGAAAGGGGACGTCGGTCTGATCGAAAGCCTCGCCGCCGGCGCAGCAGCGTCGAGCAGCTCGCTGATCAACCGGGTCAGCACCGCGACGATGGCCGAGATCATCGTCCGCGAATCGCCCGGCTCGGTCACTGCTGAGCAGCTGCGCAATCAGATCGATGTCTTCCAACGGGATGGATTCATGAAGCTCAAAGACCGCCGGGGGCACGACGTCACGGTCGTCCATCTTGCGCTTTCGCGCGTGTCCGAACTGAGCAACTTGCCATCGCAGGGATTTTTTCAGCGGTTGAATGATATCGCGACGTTCTTCAACATTTCCCCGGCTGAAGCCGTATCGCTTTACCTGGCGGCGGATTTGCTGTTCAAGCAGAAGTTCGAAGCGCATCTTCGGGAAGCTCAGCAGCGACAATTAGGGTCCCGCCGGACACCGTGAAACTTGCTCTAAAATGGAGGAGCGGGTGTGATGCCGACTTCGGTGCCTGATCCACCAGGTAGTTCGTCGTTCGTTCTGGCCAGTCGCTCGCCGCAGCGACAAACGTTGCTGCGCGATGCCGGCTTTGAATTCACCGTCGAGCCGTCCGGGGTGGATGAAGACAACTATCCGCCAAACACGAAGCCGGCCGACTTGGCCATCGACCTGGCACTGGCAAAGGCGAACGTGATCTCCGATCGCTTCCCCGATCGAGTCGTCCTCGGCGCTGACACGGTTGTCGCATTCGGCGACCAAATCCTTGGCAAGCCGGAGGACGCGATGCACGCCCGCGAGATCCTCAA
>JACMJD010000071.1 GCA_014380825.1 Phycisphaerae bacterium
CGGCACATGCTATCGTCTGAAGTCGAGTGAGCAAGCTGAGGAAATTAGACTTTTCTGCCCGGCGCATCTCCACGGTGTTCCTGCTGTTGATGACGACGACGATCCTGTCGTCCATCGTGCGCGCCGCGCCCACCACACAACCGGCGGGGTCGACGGTAGCGCCAATGTTCCCGAAAGGATCGTTCACGCTCAACGCCGCCGCCGGTTACACGCGCTCGTTGGACAAAGACGAGGCCGACATCGGTTCGGTAGAACTGGGCGGAAATTATTTCATCTGGAATAACTTCTCGCTGGGCGCCGAGATCGACGGCTACGGCATTTCGCAGCTTGGCGACGATGCAGCCGCGATCGGGCTGGAGGCCACCTTTCGCCACCACTTCTGGCAGCGCGACGATTGGACGATTTTTATCGACGGCGCGTTCGGCCCGAGTTATTCCACGCGCGAAACGCCGCAGGGCGGCACGCATTTCAATTTCGTGTCGCGTCTGGGCCTTGGCGCGACGATTCGGCTGGAGGAACATTTGCATCTGATGTTCGGAGCACGATACTGGCACCTGTCCAACGCGCGAATCGAAGGCGTCGATCGAAATCCGAACTTCAACGGGATCGAAGGTTACGTCGGGTTGATGTGGCAGTTTTGAAGACGAACAGAAAAGACTTGCCACGAAGGCACGAAGGGCACGAAGGAAAACAAGAAATCGTTTTGTTCTTCTCTTCCTTCGTGTCCTTCGTGCCTTTGTGGCAAGATTGGTTTTTGAATTACGATGTCCGGCAGCGATAAGCGAATCATCTTCATCAACCCACCGTACGAGCGCATCTCGCCGGGGTATGCGTTTATCAAGCACATCACGAATCGCTCACCATCGCTGGGGCTTTTGCACCTGGCGGCGGAGGTGCGCGAGCATGGGTATGAGCCATCGATCATCGAGAGCGACATTCTCGGCCTCGATGCGGATGACGTCGCGGATCGCGTCATCGAAGCTCGGCCGCGGTTTGTCGGCATTACGTTGTTCACCGTCGGCGTGGTCGAATCTTCCAAGATCGCGCGGAAGGTGAAGGCGGCGTGCCCGGAGACGATCATCATCGTCGGCGGGCCGCACATGTCGTCGATGGGGCAGGAGACGATCGAACGATTTCCCGAGTTCGATATTTCGGTGCAGGGCGAAGGCGAAAAAATCCTGGTCGAGCTGCTGCACGCGCTTGATCGCGGTGACGATTTAGCAAACGTCCGCGGCCTGATCTATCGACGCAACGGCCGGGCGGTGCTCACGCCGTCTTCGGTCACGCCGAATGAGCTGGACGAGCTGCCGTTTCCCGCGTGGGATTTGCTGCCGGATTTCCCGAAGGCGTATCCGCTGGCGATTTACGATTATCCCGCCGGCCCGGTTGCGACGATCGCGGCCTCGCGCGGGTGTCCGTTCCATTGCAAATTCTGCGACACCTCCACGTTCGGCGCGCGCGTGCGGTTTTATTCGCCACAAAAAGTGTTCGAGATGATGAAGTATCTCAACTCGCGCTGGGGCGTACGGCACGTGCTGTTCGTCGACGATCTGTTTCTCGCCAGCAGACTTCGCACGACGGAAATCTGCAACCTCATCGTCGAGTCCGGCCTGAAGATGACCTGGTCCTGCGCCGCCCGCGTCGACACGGTTCGGCCAGACCTGCTCGACCTGA
>JACMJD010000072.1 GCA_014380825.1 Phycisphaerae bacterium
AGACGCCGACCGGAACGCCCGCGGATGAGCGGACGAATCGATCGACATTCCCGCCCGCGGTTGCACCGCGGAACGCGCCGGGATCGGTGTAAGGAACGAAGCCGCGGAACTCGCGGCCTCCTGTGACGTTGCCGGTGACGATGTTGTTTCCGTTCACCGCGTACGGGCTGGTGCTGCCGGCGCCAGAACCCGGCTGGTTGTATCCACCACTGCCGATGCGATTGTTCGCATCGCGCGCATTGCCATTGTCGACGCGATACTGCGCGTGCGTGCTGGCGACGTTCGCAAACAGCGCCACCGCCGCCGCCGCGACGGCTGTCGCGAGCATCAGACGTTTTCGGTTCGATTGAGTTTTCATGGCAACCACCTTCACGATTTGCAGACGCGTTTCAGCGGACTTGCAGCAAGAGCTGCAAGCCCCTGCGCTTTCATCGGTTCAAGTGCAAATTCTACCTGCAAATGAGACGCCGCCCGACCGGTAAAGTTGCAACCGGCCGACTGCATAACCGACAAAACCGCAATGTCAGCAATTTTACGGGGGATTGGGTAGGAAGACCACTGCTCGAACGCGTGGTTCGAATTCCGCGATAGGAGTTATGGGACCTGAAGTTAGCTGAGATACAGAAAGTAAACCGCTGCGCCGATTGCCATCACGACGAAGGCACCGATCAGCATTGGCGATTTGTTCGACTTCTCTTCGGTCGAGCCAGCCTTCGCGCCCGGCTTGGCACCCGGTGAAGATGCGTCAGTTTTCATTGCCTTCTTGCCTTTGGTGTCACCCGCATCGCACTGATCGCACCACCACGCTTCGCCGTGTTTGATCATGCGCACCGGCGGGCAGTCTTTATGGCACTTGGCACAGCGCATGGTCATGCCGCTGTTTTTCTTTCGCTGTTCGATTACGAAGCAGTCGTAGCACCAGTAGCGCCCGGTCGCGCCGTCCTTCATTCGCTTTTTGTCGGTGACGTCGGCCGAGCAGACCGAGCAAAGCTTCGGACCGGACATTGTGAATGTCGCAACCCCGCCGGGAGACGAACACGTGCAGCGCTTGCCGGGAGCACGCGCGTCGCCCATGACCCCCTTGCAAGTTGGGCACAACATCAGAGTTGACATGTCGACCTCTCGCCACCACGACCCGATCGAACGACCATGCGAACAGCCTGGAAATGATTCGCACCTTGCCGCTTCAAGCCATCCGTAACCGAAGCAGCGATTTGCTGGCTGCTAACATATCGTAATCTCGATCCGGTTTTCAAGAGACGAACGCGCGTTGGCTCACTCGATCGCAGTTAAATCTGCGGAAAGAATGTGTTCTGAGCCGCTGCGGATGCTTTTCAACGCACTTTCCGGCAAATCCGCGTCCAGCCGGATTTTCGCGCACGCCGCCTCCGAGCCCTGATAGATGACGTTTTCCATCTCTTCAATGTTGATCTGCGCTCGGCCGATCTCCCCGATCACGTGCGCCAGCACACCAGGCCGATTGCGATGCCGGACGACCAGCAAGCGCGTGGCCGGGCTCTTGGCGCAGCGGTTCACCATGTTCTGCACTTCGCCGGTTTCCTTGTAGACGCGGACGACTCGAACGGCTTCGGTAGCGATCGCGTCCTGTGCCTGATCGGTCGATGCGCCGATGTGATGCGTGCCTGTAACATTCGGGTTTGCCGCGAGTTCGCTTTTAAATTCCGAGCCCGCCGCGGCGGGCTCGCCATCGAACACATCCAGACCGGCGCGGACGTTTTTCTCTTTGATCGCCTTGAGCAAGGCCGGTTCGTCGATGACGGTGCCTCGACTGGAGTTGATGAGAACCGCCCCCGGCCTGAGCGCTGCACAAAACTCGGCGTTGATGAGCTTCTTGGTTTCACCCGTCGCGGCGATGTTCACCGAGATCACATCCGAGCGCTTCGCGACATCAATCGGTGAATCGACGCGCTCAACACCCAGCCGCTCCGCAGCGGCCGCGTCGAGCGAGCGCGACCAGGCGACGACGTTCATGCCGAACGCGTGGGCGCGCGAGATCACTTCCTTCGCGATCTGCCCGACACCTACCACCCCGAGCGTTCGCCCGAACAGGCCGCGCGCTTTGGAATATTCCTTCTTGTTCCACTTCCCGGCCCGCAGCTCGGCGGTCTGATCGGGGATTCGCCGATCGGTGGCGAGAATCAGTGCCCAGACCAACTCCGCCACGGCGATCGAATTCTTGCCCGGGCAGTTCGCCACCGAAATCCCGCGCGCCGAAGCTGCCGGCACGTCGATGTTGTCCACCCCCGCCCCGGCTCGCACCACCAGCGTCAACCGCTTGGCCTTCTCAAACACCGGCGGCAGGACTTTGGTCGATCGGACGATCAAGACGTCCGGATCTTCCTTGGCCACCAGCTCCGGCAACGTGTCGGCGGACACGTCGGGGTTGTAGGTGACCTCAACCCCGATCGATTTCAGTTCGTTGATCCCGGACGGTTGGAATTTATCAACAATCAGAGCCTTCATGATGGTTCCTCCAACGACCGAAATGATAGCTCAACCCCGCATGGCGTCCATGCGCGGTTTTC
>JACMJD010000073.1 GCA_014380825.1 Phycisphaerae bacterium
CGCGTTCGGACATTCGCGGAGCCGGCCGTTGCCCCAAATGTTGCACGCAGATAGATTTTATAATTCTTGCTTGCGACTGCGCGGTTAGCAGAGGACACTTGTCGCGCACTTAGATACAAAGCGAAGGGGATTCCATGATCGCGTCCACATCTCGCGCGCGTTCAACGCGCGTCGCCGTCTTGTATGCAGCCGCTGCCGCGACGCTCAGTTTTGTTCAACCGCAAGCCGGTTTTGGCGCGACGCCGACTTACCAGATGAGTGCGTCGACCGCCACGTTTCGACACAAGGCGGGGCCGAGCAACATCGCAGACCATGTCCTGACCTTTAAGCCTGGCAGCTCGTCAAGCATGACGCTTTGGAGCGATCCGCTGCCCACCGTCGGTGGGCCGCCAAACTCTCTGGCGACGGCGGGACTCGGGTCGGTCACGAACCCCACGACGACCACCTTCGCGTTGAAAGGCGGCACGGGCATCACGCAGCTCGATCCGGGCGCCGCGTGGCCGGCAAGCACGCTGACGATGACGTTCACCGGACAATGGCAAGTTCCCTCGACCGCCGCGTTCGGACCGACCACGACGGCTTACTTTTCAATGGCTTATGGTGGCGCCGGTGGAGGCACCAAAACAGCGCGCGTGATGATTGATTACTACCTGGGCGCCAGCAAGTTGAAATTCTTCGACTCCGGTATTCTATCGGCCACCACCGCCGTGAAGACGTATACCAATAGCCAGTTGTTCAACGGCGGGACGGTGCCCGCAAACTCGATCATCAAAGCGGTCGGCACGATCGTCTTTTCAGCGAACAATGGCCCGGGCGCGACCGAGTTCAGGCCGTTCAGCATGGACTGCGGAAACGCGCCGCCCACCGCAACCTGGCAATCGGATGTCGGTGGAAACTGGACCACCGGCGACTGGAGCGCGACCGACTCCGCGGGCGACGCTTTGGTCGAAACCGCTCCAAACACCGCCGGTTATCGCGCACGTTTCGCGAACCTCGCTCTGAATCCAACCGGCGCCGTACACAGCATCAACGTCAATACGCCCATCACGATCGGCACGCTGGATATCGATGATGATGATGCGTTCGCGTTCAGCGGATCAACACTCACATTCGACGTTCAGCAGGGCGACGCCGTGATCCGCACCGGAAACACCGCCGGCGCCGGCGGCACCGACACGATGACCACAACCGTGCTGCTCTCCGACTCCGTGGTCGTGCAGACCGAAGGCGAGGCCGTCGGCGATGGTCGCGGATTGACCGCGGCGAAAAACCTTGTGATCAACGGGCAAATCCTGGACGCCACCAATACGCAGTCGCTGACGAAGATCGGCGAATCGTCGCTTTCGCTTGGCGGTGATAACTCATACGGCGGCGGAACCAGCGCGCGAGGTGGTTACCTTGATGCGAACGTCACCAGTTCGCTCGGCACCGGAACGGTGCTCGCCGACGACGGACAGCTTAACTATAACGCAGCGCATGCGTCGGCGCCGGCGGTCATCAGCAATGCGCAGAACAGCGGGCAGGTGAATCTCGGCATCGTGCCGACCACCGAAAAGTTTGCCGTGCACGATCTGGGTGCGATCTCCGGGAGTTTTTCAGAGCTGATCGCGCTCAGCTTGCTCGCGGGCGGAAATTTCACCTTGGACACCGGCGGAATGGTCGCGCACGAATCATTCGACTTCGGCAAGGCCGGCAACCCGGCCGGCCTCTTCAATAGTCCGACAGCGGCTTACATCTTCGGCATCGCTGCGGATTTCACCGCGCCGGGCACTGAATCGGTCACCGTCGGCAGCGCTTCGGGCACCGTCTGGAAAGGTTTCGGCGGCGATCGCGGCAACCGCATCTACGGCGGCGATCCGAACAGCGGCAGCGTGACGCTCACCGCATCCGGCACCACCGAACTCGTCTCGCTGCACAACTCGCTGACGATCAACGCCCGGCTGCAAAATTCCGGAGCATCAAGCATCATCAAGCGCGGCGGCGGAACGGTCATCATCAACAACGTGAACAACCCGTACGCCGGACCGATCACAATCCAAGGCGGCACGCTCGCGGTGAACGGCGGGCTGAACAATATCACCAGTTTGAACGTGACCGCCGGCGGAACTCTCGCGACACGCGCCGCCGGAGTGCTGACGGCGTCCACGATCACCCTCACCGGCGGGCAGGCGCAGTTCAATGGCGGGAACATTCACGTCAACACGCTCATCCCGTTCTCCGGCGAACTGCACCAGACCGGCGGCAGCCTGACGATCGCAACGCAGTACACCGCCAATCCAGGCTTCCTTTCGCAGTTCAGCGGCGGATCGTGTCTGATCAACAGCAACTTCAGCAATAACGGCACGCTGGTGGTCGATGGCGGTAACCTGGCGATCAATCTCGTGCTAGGCGGGCCGTCGACCAGCGGGGTGATCGTGACTGACGGCACGCTCACCGCCAACGCCGCCAGCGGACTGAACGGCCAGACCGTGATCGATGGCGGTCGCGTTGCATTCAACAACGCCTTGAGCATGGCGTCGCTCAGCGCTCTAAAATACAACGGCGGCACGTTTACCGTCGCGAACACACTGACCGTCAACGGCGGGAGTTTTCTGATCGGCGCGGGCGCGGACCGGTTGCTGAAAGTTGGAAATGCCGCCACACCAGCCGGCGGAAAGATCGATTTGAACGACAGCGACATGATGGTGACCGCCGGCACGTACGCGGGAATTTCCGCGCTGGTTGCCAGCGGCCGCGCGGATGGCGCGTGGACGGGCTCGGGCATCACATCAACAGCCGCGCGCACTGCGTTGCCGGCGAATACGACGCTGGGCGTTTTGACCGGCGCCGAATACCTCACTACCGGCAACACCACATTTGATGGACAGCCCGTCGTCCCGTCCAGCGTGCTCGTGAAATACACGTACTACGGCGACACCGATTTCAACGGCCAGATCGATTTCGACGACTACAGCCACACCGACCAAGGCTTCAACTCCAATTTCAGTGGCTGGTTCAACGGGGACTTCGATTACAACGGCATCGTCGACTTCGATGACTACTCGCTGATCGACATGGCCTTCAACACGCAAGCGGGCTCGCTGCGCCCGGCCATGCAGTTGCTCCGTGGCGAACGGGTTGTCATGGACGGATCGAACGACACGCCGGCACTGCGAATGGTTCGCGATCACTTCGCGCAGTTCGGACAGCCATACGCAAATGCGTTCCTGGCCGCCGTGCCGGAACCGGGTGCGGCTGGGCTTGCGCTTGTTATGATTGGCGCGACATTCCGCCGGTCGCGGCGGATCAACTGACAAGGAGACGACATGTCGAAACACGGCTTGTTCGGAATGATGCTCGCCGCCACGATCGCACTGGGCGGCTGCGCGATGAACCACAAGCACGATCACGACGACGGCGATCCCGAGGAAACGCCCGTCACGATGGATCAACTCCCCGCCGCCGTGAAAGCCACGCTGGCGAAGGAAGTTGGGAGCGGCAAGGTCGAAGAGATCGACAAGGATACGGAAAATGGCCGCACGATCTACGAGGCCGACGTGATGCTCGATGGCAAAAAGTGGGAGATCAAGATCGGCGAGGACGGACAGCTCATCAAGAAGGCGCTGGACGAAGAAAAGGACGGCGAGGACGAGCACAACGAGAAGAAGTAAGCTCGCGGCGCACAATTTCATCGACAAAAAAACAGCGAGCGAACGGCCGGTCCGTTCGCTCGCTGTTCACATATCGAAAACCGTTATCGCGTTTCGACGCCATCGACCACGTCGATCGCATCGGAATCGGCAGTGTCGTTACCGTTCCCGCCGCTCAGCGTATCGCTGACGCTGTTCCCGGACGTGTGGAACATGTCGTCACCGTCGTTGCCGGACATCAGGTTGAAGCCGGCGTTGCCTGAAAGCTGGTCGTCACCGGCGCCGCCGCTCATGCTGTCGTTGCCGGCGTCGCCGAACATGACGTCGTTGTGCAGCCCGCCATACATCACGTCATTTCCCGGGCCGCCGGAGATACGGTCGCGGTGGTTGCCGCCGTTGAGCGTGTCGTTGCCCGCGCCGCCGATGATCGTGTCGTTGCCGACGCTGCCGTTGACGATCAGCTTGTACGGATAATCCACCGCCGCCACGATGCGATCATTTCCCTGCAGCGCGTTGACTGTGATCGGCTGATACAACCAGATTCCCTGGCGGCCATACAGCGTGCCGTTCACATCCACCAGCGCGCGGCCGTTGGCTTTCCAGATGGAGATCTTGTCGTTCTTCTTCGTGCCGGTGATCAGGTGATCTTCCAGATCGTTGTAATACCGAACCGCGTTGGCCGCGCTGAAGCGAATGTTGTTCTTCTCGTTGCTCTCGCCGACGATGTTGCGGCTGTCGATGAACGCGCCGACGCGGAAGTTGCCGGCCTTCTGCGCGGTGGCGCGGCTCTCCATGCTGATCGTCGTGCTCTTGCCCGGCGCCAGCGCCACGGTGGTCTTGAACGTCGGCAGCAGGCGATCGTCTTCGTTGCCCCAGATCGCGTCGGTGCTGAAAACCGCCCGCATCGATACGCCCGCCGGCGCGGTGCTGGTGCCCTGGTTGGTGAGGGTGAACGTCGCCTTGGTTCCCTCGTTGGTCGCGAGGAACTGCGGCTGCACCGCGATCGCCGAGACCACGAGGTCTGCCGACATCATCGTGCGGCTCTCCAAAGCTGACATCATTTCGGACTGGTTCGAACGGTTTTTCACGGCCTTCTCCTGTTGGTTTGTCGTTTTCCGACGAAGCATCAAACGGAAGGTGCGACCAGCGGAGGACAACTGTCTTTGCGATTTCTCGTAACTCGCGTACCCAGCGGCAAATAGGAAGAAGTAAGTAGGGTGCGCCACGCTTTCAGCGATCACCGCGCGCGATTAGACTTGCCACCATGGGCGACATGGACCGCGAGGTGTATGACGAGCTGCGCGCGATGGCGCGCGCCCGCCTCATGCAACAGCGGGCCGGTCACACCTTGCAGCCCACGGCGCTGGCGAACGAAGCGTGGATGAAGCTGCGCGGCCATTTCAACATGGCCGAGCCGACGCCGGCGTTCTTCAAGACCGCCGCCGAAGCGATGCGGCAGATCCTGATCGACCACGCCCGCGCCCGACAATCGCTCAAGCGTGGCGGCGGCGCGAAACGCGAAGACGGATCGAGCGCGATCGGCGATGTCGCGGACGATTCTGAGCCAACCGATCACGATCAAATCCTGGCGATGAACGACGCGATCGCCGAGCTGGAACGCTTGGACGCGCAAGCCGCCAGTGTGGTCAAGCTGCGATTTTTTGTTGGCTTAAGCGTGGAAGAAACTGCCACGGCGCTGGGCATCAGCGATCGAACCGTGAAGCGCGAATGGCAATTCGCTCGGACGTGGTTGAGCGAACAGATGCAGGAGTCGTCAACAGCGATGTAGTTGTATCACGGGCGTCTCGCCCGTCTCCGGCAGCACGGGCGGGACGCCCGTGATACGAAATGACCCCTCAGCAGTTCCAACGCGCCAAGGAAGTGTTCCTCGAATTGCAGGAACTTCCCGCCGAGCAACACTCGCGGTTGCTCGATTCGCGCTGCGCCGATGATTCGGCAACGCGCGCTGAAGTGGAAAAACTTCTCAGGCGTCATCTCCGATCGAACGTCGACGAATCCGGCATTGGTCTAGACGACGAAATGCTCACACGCGTCTCGCGCCAGATGGAACGATTGCTCGGCCCCGCAAAACAGCCCAGCGCGGGTCCGTCGAAGGAAATGGTCGGGCAGACCGTCGGCCCGTACGAAGTGTTCGAAACAATTGGCCGCGGTGGAATGGGTGTCGTTTATCTGGGTCGAGATACGCGACTCGGCCGGCGCGCGGCGCTGAAGGCGGTTCTCCCGGAAGACACGCAAAACGCGATGCTGGTCGAGCGCCTCCGCCGCGAAGCGTGTACGCTGGCGTCGTTGTCGCATCCAAATCTCGCCACGGTTTACGGCCTGGAACCGTCGCACGGCACGCTGTTCCTGGCGATGGAATATATCGACGGCAGGACGCTCGCGCAGCGGCTTGGGCGCAATGCGATGCCGATCGCCGAGGCGCTTTCGACCTGCGAGCAGATCGCTGCGGGCGTCGAAGCGGCGCATGAGGCGGGCGTGATCCATCGCGACCTCAAACCCAGCAACGTGATGTTCACCGCCGACGGAACCGTGAAGGTGCTCGACTTCGGCCTGGCGCGCGAGCTGAAAGAAACCGCCGCGACGCGAAATCCGGGCGACACGCGACTGCTCACGCTCACGATGCAAGGCTCGGTCTTCGGCACGCCCGCGTACATGAGCCCCGAACAGGCGCGCGGCGAAATACTCGATCGCCGAAGCGACATCTTTTCCTTCGGCGCGATCCTCTTCCGCTGCCTCACCGGTAAGCCGGCATTTCATGGCGAGACCAGCGGAGAGCTGGTCGATGCGATCCTCAATCGCGATCCAGATTGGTCGGCGTTGCCGAAGAATCTCCCGCCAACTGTTTTTGCAACATTGCGGCGATGTCTCGCGAAAGCGCCTGCGGATCGATATCGGCACATCGGCGACGTGCGACTTGACCTGCGCGAGGCGCTCGCCGCGCGAGCGTGGGAGCGACGCGATCGAGCAGACGGTTCGCGAATTCGTCGAGCGGTCCCGTGGATCATCGCCGCATTCGCGATCGCACTTGGCGCGGTTGGAATTGCGTGGCAGGCGTTCAACGGAAAAAGTTCAGCGTCGTCATCCTCGATCGTCCATCGCTTCGACCTCGCGTTTCCGAACGACGCGATGCAAGGCGATCTGGAGCGCGTGCAAGTTGCGCTCTCACCCGATGGCCAGACCATCGTCGTCGCGTGCAAAACGCAAGCGGGCCAGGCGCTTTGGATGCGTTCGCACAGCGACGGCCAATGGCGGATGA
>JACMJD010000074.1 GCA_014380825.1 Phycisphaerae bacterium
CATCGATCGGGTAATAGCTGAAAATCCGAATCAGCCGCGCCCCGAAGAACTCCGCCAGCTCAACTGCGATCTTAAACCGGTCGAAGTGCGCCTCCCACGAATCACCAATCTTCGCTTTCCCGATCGGCGACCCGATGCACGCGACGGCCAGGCCGTTGTCGCGCAGCTTCGAGCTGATTTCATTTCGAAGCGCCGAGTTGAAATCGAGCACGTTGATCTGGTTCACGCCGCGCAGCTCGAAGTGCGAGATTCCGCAGTCGCGCATGACGCGGATCTGTTCGTCCAGATCGGGTGAAATCTCGTCGGCGAAGGCTGCGAGCTTTAGCATGGTGGTTACTCGTTATTCGAAACCTGGCTTTTCAATCCCGCCAGACGCAGCAGCGTGGCTGCGGCGCGAAAGCGGGAACGATCATACCGATCACGTAACTGCCGTTCGATTACGTCGATCGACTCATCCAACAATCCTCTCAAGCGATCGTTGGCGCTCGCCCACAGATCGCGACGGCGTTCGGACAGCGCCGCCTGAAAATCAGGATCTTGTCGCCAGTGATACAGCGTTTTGGGATCGATCTCCAACGTTTGCGCGATCAGCTTGAGCGACTTCCCGACCGCCAACATCTCAATTGCCGCTGACTGCTTGTCCGGCCGGCAGTTATCGCTGAGACGAATTTGGCCGATCGGGAATTCTCGGGAATTATCGGGAATGGGTTGACTCATGTTGCACCGCTTCTTGTTAGATTTGTCCGTGAAGTTCAATTGCCGTTCCCGTTCAGCACTTCTCCAGGATCGGGGCAGCCTCGCTGCAACTCACGCAGCAGTCGCTCGGCCTCGACAGGATCCAGATCAGGAGGGAACTCCTGCAAGTCAGATTGAATGCGCGCGCCGCGTGGCTCGGCGATCAAGATTGGCGCGAGTCGCGCTAGCGTCACGCACGCGCGCAACTCGAAATCAGTGTCGATCGTTCTCTGGCCCGACGCTTCAAGATGAAGCTTTTCCATCGCGCGCCGAACGATGCGCTCCGTGAACGCGCGCAAACTCTCGGCGGATTCAGAATTCTGCATGACGACCTCCGATGTGAGAGATGTGGATGTAAACGCCTCGCCAGAACGACGAAGCGAATCGGACGGGGAAGGTGTCCGATGCAGAAGATATTACGACAGAAACCGCGAAAAAGCGGCCATTTTCCCGGATTATGGCCAACCACCGACCGGGCCGAGAGTTGGGCCGATTCGAACAAACCAAGAACGAAAATTGCGCCGCAGAGGCGCGGAGGGCGCAGAGGAGCGCCTGACATTCCAGCGTGCTTCCGCGCTCTCTGCGCCTCTGCGGTGAATCTTTCTGTTGAGTCTTTTTGACACGCGCCGTCAATCGATGAAAATACCCCAATGATTGACGCCGCGATTCAGAAAGCTTCCGCGCTGGTCGAAGCGCTCTCTTACATCCAGCGCTTCCACGACAAGACCGTCATCGTCAAGGTCGGCGGGTCGATCATGGACGATGAGCAGACGCTCTCGGCCGTGCTGAATGACATCGTGTTTATGAACTACGTCGGCATGCAGCCGATCCTCGTACACGGTGGCGGCAAAGCGATCAACGATGCGATGGAGAAGGCGGGGCTGGTGCCGCAGATGGTGCAGGGCCGGCGATACACCGACGATCGCACGCTGGCGATCGCCGAGCACGTGTTGTGCAATCAGATCAACAAGTTCATCGTCAATTTCATCCAATCCCAAGGCTGCGAAGCGATGGGCCTGCATTCGCTGAGCAGCGTCGTGCTGTTCGCGGAGAAAACATATCTGCAAGGCGAAGGCGGACGACGACTGGATCTTGGTCACGTCGGCGAAGTGAGCAGCGTGAACGCGCGGCTGCTTCAACTGCTGGTGCAAGCCGATTCGATACCCGTCATCGCCACGATCGCGCGCGACAACGCAGGCGGAAAGCTTAACGTGAACGCCGACACCGCCGCCGGCGCGGTGGCCGCCGCGATGAAGGCGGACAAGCTGGTCGTCGTCTCCGACACGCACGGCATCCGCCGCGATGTGAACGATCCGGAAAGTCGAATCAGCCACCTGACCGTCGATCAAATCGACGACATGGTAAAGAGCGGCGCGATCAGCTCCGGCATGCTGCCCAAAGTCGAAGCATGCGTGACGGCACTCCGCGGGGGCGTAAACAAAACCCACATTATCGACGGAAGAATTCCGCACGCGCTATTGCTCGAGATTTATACGGAAGCCGGTATCGGAACGGAGATCGTATTATGACAATGACACAAGATCGCCCCGCGACAACGAGCTCGACCATGAAGCATTTCATTTCCATCGCGCAGACCAGTTACGAAGAACTTCGCCACACGTTGGACGTCGCCAAACGCTTGAAGAAGCAGCTCAAAGAAACGGGCAAGAACGATCCGATTCTCGCGAACAAGACGCTGGCGATGATCTTCGAGAAACCGTCGCTGCGCACCAAGGTGAGCTTCGGCGTTGCGATGACTCAGCTCGGCGGGACGGGCATGTATCTCACCCGCGACGAAGTCGGCCTGGGCGTGCGCGAGCCGGTGAAAGATGTCGCGCGCGTGCTGGCGAGCATGTGCGACGGAATCATGGCGCGAACGTTCTCTCACGATCACATGAAACAACTGGCGGAGTATTCGACGGTGCCGGTGATCAATGCCTTGACGGACTACAGCCATCCGTGCCAGGCCATGAGCGATATGCTCACGATCGAGGAGCACTTTGGCGCCAGCGGAGGCACGCTCGACGACAAGACGCTCGTGTACATCGGCGACGGCAACAACGTCGCGCGATCGCTGTCGGTGGCGTGCGGTAAGTTTTGCATGCGATTCGTCTGCGTCTGCCCGCCCGGCTATGAGCTGCCGGAGGACGACATGGATCGGATTATGAGCCAGGTTCCCGACATGGATTTCGAAACCACCACCGACGCCGAGGAAGCGGTCCGCCAGGCGGACATCATCTACACCGACACCTGGACCAGCATGGGCCAGGAAGAAGAAAAGGCCAAGCGCATCCGCGATTTCGCGGGCTTCGCGGTCGACGAAAAGTTGATGCAGCACGCGCCGAAGAAAGCGATCGTAATGCATTGCCTGCCCGCGTACCGCGACCACGAAATCAGCGACGCGGTCATGGAAGGGCCTCGGTCGCTTGTGTTCCCGCAAGCGGAGAATCGGCTGCATTTTCAGAAGGGATTGCTGGCGGTGTTGATGGGTGGAATGTAAATCCAGAGGTCAGAGGTCAGCGGTCAGAAAAACGCGACACGCCGCGGTCTGAACGTACTCGCAAAGACCCGGATTCTTCATGTCCACCGACCACGTCTTGCTCATATTAATCCTCACCAGCGCCCTCGGCTCCGGTCTGCTCGCCGGCGTTTTCTACGCGTTCTCAACCTTCGTGATGCGAGCGCTCGCTCGTCTACCGGCGCGCGAAGGAATCGCCGCGATGCAGTCGATCAACATCGCGGTGATCAATCCAGCGTTTCTCGGCGTGTTTTTGGGAACCGCGCTCATTTGCGCCGCTACGATGGTGCTCGCGATCGTGCAATGGGAATCGCCGCGATCGATTTATCTGATCGTCGGCGCACTGCTTTACATCGTCGGCACTTTTGGCGTGACGATGTTCGGCAATGTGCCGCTGAACAACGTGCTGGCAAAGCTGCGCGGCGACGATCCGAATGCATCGACCGTCTGGACCGATTACGTGCGGCGGTGGACGATCTGGAATCACGTCCGGACGGTCGCAGCCGTCGTCGCGATGATCTTGTTTATCATCGCCATTGGCCGTTAGGATTGGCGAGAAGCATGTCGGTGAGCGGCCAAACGTCTAAGCATCTGTCCAGTTGGCGCGCCGTTCCGTTTTTTGTGCCGGGGTGGCTGTACATCCCAATCCTGTGGTTCGGGATGTCGTTGCTTCCAAAATCCATCAACGAGAACGTGCTTTCGCTGATCGTTCAGATCCCGGTCCTGGCTTCGTTGCTCGTGTTGATTCCGTTGCGCAAGGGGTGGACGACGTGGCAGCAAGTTTGGATCTGGGTTGTGCTTCCAAATCTGGTCGTTGGGTTTGCGCTGATGCTTTCGACATCGGACTGAACGCGGGCGAGTTAACGGGAGGTTTTTGCGAGCTGCGCGAGCGTCGCGCGGAAGTCCTTCGGCGGCGGGCACTCGATCGTCAATTCATTTCCGTTGGGATGCTTGAACGTCAACTTTTCCGCGTGCAGCGTCAGCCGTGCGATCAGTGGCCGTTCAATTTGATCCTTGTTCGGGCGGTAGTCTTTTTTGAAGGAACTGAGGAATAATCCCGGCGGCAGCGCGGCGTCGGGATTCATCGGCGAGTTGTAAAGCGGATCGACGACCAGCGGCAGGCTGATGTGGGAGAGATGTACGCGGATCTGATGTGTCTTGCCGGTCTTCGGGAAGACACGCAACAGCGCGTAGTCGCGGAACTTTTGTTCCAGTTTCCATTCGGTCAGCGCGCGCCGGCCATGCTTGAAAACGGTCATGCGTTTGGGGTGCGCCGGATGCGGAGCGAGCGCGGCGTCGATCGATCCTTCGTTCGCCCCGGGTCGGCCGGCGACGATCGCCAGATATTCCTTCTGGATCGTGTTGTTCTGGAACTGCTCGGAGAGAAATCGCTGCGCGCCCGTGTTCTTCGCGAACAGCAGGACGCCGCTGGTGTCTTTGTCGAGCCGATGCACGACGCGCAGTCGCGGATCCGCCGTGCCGGTTGCGGGGATGCCGAGCTGGGCCGCCAGATCGTGCAGCACGCTGAACGATTCATCTCGTCCGGGGATGGTCGCCAAGCCCGCTGGCTTCTCAACCGCGACAATGTCGGGGTCGTCGAAAAGGATTTTCAGTGCAGGAGATTCGGGCACGGTGACCGCTTAAGGAATCAAAAAATTGAACCACCAAGGCACCAAGAACACCAAGAAGACAATACGAGAATTTTGTATTTGAATTCTTGGTGTTCTTGGTGTCTTGGTGGCTAATCCGCTTTCTACGATCCGAACATTTTTCCCTTTTCCGAATCCTTCAGCGCCTGCTCGATCTTCGGCTGATTCGGATTCACGCGAAGGCTCACCTTCCACAGCGCGACCGCTTCCTTCAGCTTGTCTTCGTCCAGCTCGAGCCCGGCTTTGTACTGCTTGAGCAGCAGGAAGCCCTTGTCGTTCATGGCGGGCACGTACTTTGAATCGAGCTTCAGCGCCGTGTCGTACTCGCGCAACGCTTCATCGTATTGTCGCGACAGGATCAGCGCATCGGCGTAGCGCTTGTGCGCGGAAGGTGTGTTGGATCGCGCGATGACTTCCTTCATCACGTTGACGGCCTCGGAAGCGCGACCCTGATAGATCAGGTTCGAGCCGAGGTTCTGCATGATCACCGGCGAATTGTCCAACTCCAGCGCCTTGCGATACGCCTTTTCCGCCAGTGAAGTTTTTCCGCGCTTGTCGTACGCAACGCCCAGGTTCGACCACGCTTCGCCGCTGCTGCCGTCGATCATCGTGGCGCGTTCAAGATAATTGACGGCCTCGTCCGTATCGCCCAGGGCGAGATAGACCGTGCCGAGGTTCATGTTGGATTTCAGATCGCGCGGGTTGAGGTCGAGCGCCTTCAGATACGCGGTGGCCGCATCCTTCAAGCGGTTCAGGTACTGATACATCACGCCAAGGTTGTAGTGATTGGCCAGCGTGTATGGATCAAGCTGCGAGGCCTTTTCGTAATGGATGGCGGCGTTCTTGTAATCGCCCTTGGTGCGATACAGATCGCCGAGCATTGCCTGGGCCATGCGCAGGGTCGGATTCAGTCGAACGGCCTGGCTGAGCTGCGCGAGCGCCATTTCGCGATCGCCGCGACGATACGCCTGCGCGCCGGAGGCGTATAGGTCGATGCCGCGCAGCGGATCGCCGGTCTTCGCTTTCGCGGCGTCGGCGACCGGTTCGCGCGGAGCGCAGCCGGGTCCGACGATCGCTATGCCGATCAGCATGACGATGGCGACCGCGCCCGCCGCCCAGCGTGTTCGACCTTGCGGAATCTGATCGGGCGGAGATTGATTAGGCCGCACGTGACTTTGCCGGGAATGATTCTGAACGCTCATGTGATCCGACTGTTGATAGATCGAAGGTGTTGCGTTTCGGTAGACGAGTGCGACCAATATACGGCCACGCGACAGGCTCGGCAACGAACCACTGCCCATCCTGACAAGCGCGGCTATGCCGTCGATAACGGCTGCGCGGCCGTCGAACCGACGCATCCGGTGATATTGGTTGACGCTCCGGAATAGGCCTTCTAGGATCAACCCGCCGCCCGGTCTACCCGTTTCGCTGGCATCGCAGTTGCTCCGTCGGGTGTATGAAAACGGGGCAGGGCTTTGCAGAAGGGAATCGTTTGAGGCTGCTTGTCGCAATCCCGGTCTACAACGAGATCAAGTATGTCCAGCACGTGCTCGCCAAGGTGCGGCCATTTCACGATCAGATTCTGCTGGTTGACGACGGCAGCACCGACGGCACCGCCGCGCTCCTGCGCACCTTAGAAGACGCCGGCCAAATCCAATTGCTACAGCACGGGACAAATCGCGGGTACGGGCAGAGCGTCATCGACTCATTCAATTATTCGGCCCGGAACGGATATGACTGGGTCATCACGATGGATTGCGATGAGCAGCACGAGCCGGAGATGATCCCGGAATTCATCCGCCAGATTCGCACCGATCAGTGGGACATCATCAGCGGATCACGTTACATGGAATCGCGAGCGGACAACGATTTGCCGCCGGGCGATAGGCGAACGATTAACGCGACGATCACGGTCGCATTGAACGAGATGTTCAACTTCGGGATCACGGATGCGTTTTGCGGATTCAAAGCGCATCGAGTGAGCAGCATGATTCCACTCCAGCTCGATGAATCCGGTTACGCGTTTCCGTTACAACTCTGGCCGCGCGCGGCGCGGGCGGGGTTGCGAATCACCGAACTTCCGGTGCGACTGATTTACAACGACCCGAACCGACACTTCGGAGGGGACTTGGACGACGCGGACAAACGGTTGAAGCATTATCTAGACGTGCTGAAGCGCGAGACCGCACGGCCGGTGCCGGTTGATTCGGTGTGCGCGGAAGCGTCGTGTTGCTGTAATGAATGAGTCGCGTGCGCGCACGTGGCATGGGCGTCTCGCCCGTACACTCGCGGCTCAAGCCGCATGCGCACGGGCGGGACGCCCATGCCACGGTCAATCGACTATCCCGACTGGAAGGCCCCATCCGAAGATGGCCAGCTTCTGATCTGGCCCGAACCCGCGCAACTGCTGGCCGACACGCGCGCGAATCAATCGCTGCTCAACTCATCCGATCGAGTTTTGATTCAGAACACGCCGCTGCCGAAATTGCGTCGCGCGATGCGGGAGTTTCTCGGTCACGATGATCGCCAGCCGCTGCTTGGCACCGGCCACCAAACCGAGCTTTATCACGCCGGCGTCTGGGCGAAGGATGTGTTGATCGATCAGGCGGCGCGGAAGATCGATGGGCAGGCGTTTCATTTCGCGGTCGATACCGACAGCCCGAAACATTTGAGTATCCGCTGGCCCGGCGCGTCGTTTCCAGTGACGGATGATCCGCGACTGGCATCCGCCGCCTGGAGCGGCCAGCTCGCGCCGCCGACGCCGGAACATTTGAAACGGATTGAGGAAACCGCGAATCGTGATTTCGCCGGCCTTGGGTTTCGGCCGGCGCTGTTCGATTTTCTCGCGTCGCTTCGCCGCCTGTCGCTCGAATCGACGAATCTCTCGTCGATGCTCACCAACGCCGAGCACGAGCTGGATTGGAACCTCGGC
>JACMJD010000075.1 GCA_014380825.1 Phycisphaerae bacterium
GAACGCCGGAAGCGGCTTGCCGTCCAGCGTGATCGTTGCGCCCTTGCCGACTATCCCGGTGATCTGATTGATGCGCGCGACGTTTTTGCGAATCGTTTCGGGCGAAACCTTCAGCGCCCACGCGTGCCAGAAATCCGGCATCGCAACCGGACCCGGCTTTTCTTCAGTCGCAGCCGGGCCCGCGGCTTTCGCGGATGGAGTCTCCGGCAGCTTGTAGTTGCGCGCCTTGGCTGATTCTTCCTGGAGATAATCGACGATTCGTTCGACGCGGAATTCTTTCTTCGCGATGTTGACGTGACACGTCGTGCAGCGATCGAGCGTCGTGATCTTCATGAACGCGACGTCCGTCTGCACATCCGGCAGCACGATCTGCTGCACCTTGTCGGCGGGGTTGATGAAATCGAGCAGCGGCTGATTGCGGACGAATTCGCTGAGCTTGCCGACGATCGAGCTGGGCTGAAGCGATTCCTTCTTCTTCATCGCGCTGTCCTGCGCGGTCAACAACTTCGTCCGCTTGCCTTCCAGCTCCGTTCGCGCGGCCATGAGCTGTCGAAGCTCCGCCTGCTTGGCTTCCAGCGGGGCGACGATCTCGTTGGCGAGAAACTCCGTCTCCTGCATCACCTGTTTGCGCGGCGCGGCGATGTCAGCCGTGAGTTTTTTCACAAGCGCGTCGTTGTGCGCCGTCGTCGCGTCCTGAAGGTTCGACTCCGTCACGGCCAGGCTGGCCTTGGCGTTGTTCAGCCCGAACTCGAGCGTCTGACGCTTGCTGCTCAGATCGTTGATATCCTTCTGGAGCTTCGTGATCTGATCGTGCTTTTGCCCCAACTCCGCCGATGCTGCGTCGATCTGCTTTTGAATTTCCGCGAGCTGCGCTTCGCGCTGCTTGTCGGTCTTTTCGATTTCGAGGCGCTGATCGGTCAGCGCCGCTTCCCACACGCGGCCTTGCTGCTGATTCACGCGCCAGGTTTTCGTGTGATCTTGCAGGATCGACCAACCGGTGACCGCAAACAACACGATCGCCGAAACGGCGAAGACCCAGTTGAGCCGTCGGATGTTCCAATACGTGTCGGTTGGGATCGGCATAACCGCAGCATCCGCGCGCCGGCCGCTGTAGGACGAGCATCATGCGCGTCGATAGGCCGGAGCGCTTGGCGCGACGAACTATAAGCAAACGCGCATGGCGTCTCAAGGCGCGCGCAGCAGTTCAAAATTTATGAAGCGGCAGGAAGTTATGGAGCTTTGGTCTGCTCGACGACGTGCAGCGGAATGTTCGCCGTCGCGGCGCCGCCTTTTCCGTCGCGCGCAAAAACGTACAAACGATATCCGCCCGGCTTGGTCGGCATCTTCAACTCGACCGCACTATCCGTCGCGCGAACGATCGCGTCCGGGAATGTCGCGGTTGGATCCTCGCGATCGCCACCTTCCTTGTACGCGTCGGGTTCGCGGCGGAGGACCCATTCAACTTTCAGCGCGTCGATTTCCGGATCGGAGATCTCAACCGTTGCGCTAAGCGGCAAGCCGGGGGCAATCTCCTGCGAACCGGTGAGCTTGATCGCGCTGATTTTCGGACATCGATTTTCCGGCGCGCTGCCGCTCCAGATTTCCTGCATCGTGTCGACCGCTTCAAGTCGCGAGCCGTCCTGTAGAAACATGCCGAACCAAGTTTCGGTCGCCTCCTGTTTCTGGCCCCAGGTGAAAACATATTCGCCTAGCGCCAGGCCGGGCTGTTTTTCGACGGCTTCCACCCAGCCGCGGCGATAGAACTCGCCCTTGGCGGTGCTGGGCATTTCCTGAACTTTTCCCCATTTCGTTTTCGGCGTCTCCCACGTTCCGGGCACGCCCGCTTCGGTGATGATGTACGGCTTGGTGCCGCCAAGCTTTCGATAGCGCTCGGGAATGCTCGCGATGCCGGCGTAGGTGTTGATGCCGACGATGTCGATGTCCGGGCAGTATTGATGAATGCACGGCACGCGCTTTCCGCCGATCTCCGCGATGACGGTCATCGTCGGATGATTCGGATCAAGTTTCTTCGCCATCGCGGCAATATCGTTGACGGCCTTCCAGATTTTCGGGTTGTCGCCCTCCTTAAAACCTTCCATCTCATTCCCGATCGCCCAGAGCAGGACGGCAGGGTGGTTCTTGTACTTTTCGATCGCCTTGCGCGCGGATTCGAACTGGCGAGTGACTTGCTCTTCGGAGTCATAGCTGAATTTGGATCGTTCCTGCCCGAGCCAGATGCCGACGCAGACAGTGATGCCGAGCTGCTGAGCTTCGTCGAGTTGCTTTTCGAGATTGTCCGCGCCCCACGTGCGGAACGAATTTCCGCCGATCTCCTTCAGCAGTTTCTTCGACGCGCCGCCGCCGGCGCCTTTGATGAGATAGGGTTGGCCGTCGCGGAGGAGCTGCCACTTGCCGTCGGTCTGCACGACCTGCGTTTTGATCGCCTGTCCGTTCACGGCCGCTTGCATCAGCATGAGCGCTCCCACGAGAACAACGAATTTGCCAGTGTTCAACATGACAGTGCAATACGCCGCTGCGCGGTAACGGTCAAGCTCATTTCGGATCGGAACCCGTTCCGACTGGCCAGCGCTCGGCCGGAAAACCGCATGCCTTCGGTACATGCGCGCACGTGCCCAATATCACGCTAGCGAGACCTGACTTCATTCGTTGTTTGTTTAATCGGAGGCGGAACCGCTGCCGCCCATCGCTTCGCGAAGATCATCCGCCTGCGCGATATCGATCAACGCTTCCTTCAGACAGCGATCGATCACGCGCACGGCAACTGCTGTCAGTTCCCGCGACAAACGCTCAGCGACTGCCGGGCTTACCGCCAATCGCGGCGGGTCGTACTTGTATTCGTGACCCTCGCGACCCTTCGCCGCATCGGGATAGTTGAGATCGAAGGCGTTCTGGGCGGCCATGTACGCGCGACCACGGAACAACTTCCACGGTCCTTCGATCTGCGGCCCCGTCTCTCGATTAGTCCGGCCGCAATAGCTGCACGTCGTCAATGATCGCCGCTGCGTCAGCGGATGTCGTTTGTAGCTTAGCGTCAGAGTGTCGCTCATCGCAGTGATCGAGGCACGATAACGTAAGGCCACTGCATTGGCGGCTATGCAGCAGGACCATGCCGCCGTCGATAAAAGCAAAGGGCAACGACGAATGCTTCGGCGACGAACGCTGCGAGCCAAGGCACTGAACACTGCACGTAGTCAGGATTCTTTTCTCAAGGCGCGTATTCAATCCACTCAAGCCAGCCTGCATGGGAACGGAATCCCAGCCCCACGTCGCCGCCCGGCAAGAAGATGAAGCGGCCAGGTGAAACCCAAGTTGCGACGCACCATATGACCGAGGCGGCCAACAGGACGATTGCGACGCCGATGACGATCATGCGCAGTACCGGTCGACGTTGAACCGGCGTTGACGGGTGTCGATAGTCGAGCGACTCCTGCTGCATAACGTAATGCCGATCAGTGGCCGAGCCGGCGCCGTGCCGGCTCTCGAATCACAAGCAGGTTACCCGCCGGCTCGGTCCACTGCATTGGCGGTTATCTCGCACGCCGGTCGGCTGCGGCACATTGGTCGCAAACCCCGACGTCATTCAACTCAAGCTTCTCAAAGAAGCGACGAAGCACATTTGCAAAGACATTCTTTTCGGGACCGATGTTCTCCGGAAGATTTGGTTTATGCCCAAGTCTGCCGCACACGGCGCAGCGATTCATCCACTTCCACAGCTTTGGAAAGCGACGCAGATAATCGAGCTGATCTTGCGGCTGCATCGTGCGAGATAACGAATAGGACTTTATGCGGAGTGCGCCGGGTGGCCAGTCTTTCTTAAGAAGCGTCGGTCGCACTTCGCATAAAGTTGGTTGAACTGAACCGGCCGCTGTTATGGGGATTGTAACGAATACGACGCGGCCGCGCAGCATCTGGAATCATCGGGCTTCCCCCTGATCCAGAGTTTCAAACTGCCGC
>JACMJD010000076.1 GCA_014380825.1 Phycisphaerae bacterium
AAATATTTCATCACCGCCGACCATTTCGGCGGGGCGGTCGGCCAGAGCTTCATCTTCAACGGTGTCGCTCGGCGCACGGTCGAAGTATGGGGCGATCCGCAAAGCGACTTGCGGATTTACAAAGTCGTCGGCCTGTTCGATACCTGGGCGCCGTTGATGACGAGTAACGCCGAAGTCGGACGCAGCGTGACGGTTTTTGGGCGCGGCCGACAGCGCGGCGACGTGGTCACCGTCAACGGTCAGACCAAGGGCTGGAAGTGGGGCGCGGAAGACGGCGTGCAAAGCTGGGGACGCAACGGCATCGATTCGATCGTCAACGTCGGACCAGGCAACAGCGCGCTCCTGAAGATGGCGTTCGACCAGAATGGCGGCTCGTACGAATCTTCACTCAGCGGCGGTGATAGCGGCGGCGGCGTGTTCATCAAGCACGCTGGCAAGTGGAAGCTGGCTGGCATCAACTACAGCGTCGACGGGAAATTTTCCACCAGCAGCGACGGCAGCAACCCGTTCGATGCATCGATCTTCGATCGCGGCGGATTGTGGACGCAAGGCGTCGGTTTCAGCGCCGATCAGGGAACCAACCTGACGACGTCTTCATACGCGACTCGGATTTCATCGCGAATGGACTGGATTCAAGGCGTGTTCGCCGGCACGGTGAAGCCGGGAATCTTCAACCCCGATCCAGGTCCGGGCGTTCCAACACCCGAACCCACGGCCGCCGCGAGCATTCTCGCGCTGATGGGTCTTGCGATTCGCCGACGTCAACGCGGAATCTAACTCCACCTTCAAGAGACTCGCATGATCCGCGGCTGCGTGGCGCTGTTGATGCTGGCATCGCAGTTCCACGCTGATCCCCCGGCCACGCGCCCGACGATCGACGTTACGCGCGTGCCGGCAACCGCTACCCGCATCACGTTCGATCCGGCAAATACGCAACCATCCATTCCGAAGCTGAACAAGGGTGAATCGGCGATCACGGTATCGCGTTTCGATTGCCGAGTCTCGTTTGAGCACGAGCTCATTTCAACGACAGATCGTGAAGGTCAGATCGAGGTCAACGTCAAGCTGATCGGCGTGCGAGTTCAACTCGCGCTGCAAGACGTCATCTACCTGCCGACCAACGTCCGCCCGCCGCTGCGCGTGCATGAGGAGGGTCATCGCGTCATCAATGAGCGGATCTTTGACGAGGAAGCCGAGCGTATCGCGCGCGAGGTTGCCGAACCGATGCTGGTCAAAACTTGGATTGCGCGCGGCGTGGATCGCGAAAGCGCCGTGAACGTTGCGCTCGAATCTGCGATCAGTGAGCTTCGCGCCGGTTACCGCGAGCGGATCGTGCAGCGTGTCGCGCAGGTCAGCGACAAGTTCGACGAGCTGACGAAACACGGTTCGAACGACCTGAATGTCGTCGAAGCGATCGAGCGTGTGTTCGAGCAGTGCGCGTCGAAGTGAGACTCCTCGTGTAGCCCCACCGCTTGCGGTGGGTTGACCCACCGCAAGCGGTGGGGCTACACGAGGAAAATGCCATTCACCGGAATTTGGTTACCGAGCGTACTCAACCGCTCGCACCTCGCGAAGC
>JACMJD010000077.1 GCA_014380825.1 Phycisphaerae bacterium
CTCATCGTCGAAAACTGCACGGTGACATCGGTCGCGCGCTGCGTGACGGAGATGACTTCGTCCTCGCTCCAGGAACCCGAGACGTGATCGAGGATGATCCGCTGCGTCGTGCCCGTGCCGACCGATCCCTTGATCGAGATCGCGTCTTCGCCGTTGCCGGCGCCCTTGCGCACGGACAGATACCGCATCACGATATCGTTGGTGTTCTTGTTGTTGCTGCCGGTGATCTGAATCGTGTCATTGATGATCGTCACCGGCGACGGCGCGGTCTGGCCGGCGATCGTCACTTTCGAGATGTTCTTGACATCCAGCGGCGTCGTCAGGCTGATCACGCCGCCTACATCAAACACGATCGTCCGGCCGTTCACGGGAAATCCGCTCTCGCGCAGGCCGTATCGCAAGGTGCCGGGCGTACTGGTGTCGGCCAAGCTCGTGACGCGATACACGTCTCCGCCGCGACCACCGTTTGCGTTCGCGCCGAAGCCTTCGGCGCCGGGAAACGCCGGGATCGCGATCGCATCGTGCGCTGCGCACAGCGCCAGCGTTGTCGCGGCGACGGCGGTCAGCAGAACTTTTTTCCCGAGGCGGTCGATCACGTTTACTTCCTGTGCGTTTGCGCAGAGTGTGTATCCCTTCGCGTGAACACATCCCCACGAAGCGCTCGTCTGCACTGCTCGATTAGAACGGAAGCTGACGCCCCTTCTTCCATCGCTGCGTGTCGATGGTTGCCGCGGTGTCCTTGCCGGGCGCGGGCAGCGGGTTGGGATGACGAATCATCCAGTCTTCCAGATCGGTCCACGCTTTGGGATTGGCCGCGAATTCCGGCGGTTCAGTCGTCACGCTAGACGGATCGAGCGGCAACTGTCGGCCAGTGGGCGCAGTGTAACCGCGCGCCAGTCGTATGCTGCCGTCCATGAACAGCATGTTGGCCCGGCCGTTCGTGTGCGGTCCGCCGGCGATTCGCTTCTTCCAAGTCAGGTCGGCGACGCTTTCGAATCGCTCGGCGTCGTCCTTTGCAACGTCCGTCTGGTCGATCGCGATCAGCACGTTGGATGGGATCGATGTAACCTTCTTGAAGAACGCCCACTTCTCATAAGTCGAGTTGTAATCGGGGGCGCCAAAAATCGCGCGATTGTCGCCGAGGTTTGAGTTGTAGCTGTAATCGACGCTGAAGATGGTGGCGGTGGTTCGGTCTTTGCCCTTTTCGTTGGACGGACAATCGAGCAGCTTCGAGACGCGATTGAGCGCATCCTGCTGAAGCCCGCTGTTGGTCGAGTTCACCTTCACGCCGATCAACGGCGCGAGCACGTTCAGGCCGCACCAGAAATTCTGCGTCGCGCTGCCCTGCCACGTGCGCGCGGGAAGCATGTAGCCTTTGTAAGTGTTCGAATACATCATCGTGGCGTTATAGAGCTGGCGCATGTTCGAGGCGCAGTAAACGACTTGCGCCTGCTTGCGCGCGCGGCTCAGCGCGGGCAAGAGGATGCCGATCAGCACCGCGATGATTCCGATCACTACGAGAAGTTCGACGAGTGTGAACGCGCTGCCGCGCTGCCGCCGCTGGGGAGAGTTCGGTTCCATAATTCACGCCATCCGTTCTTTTCGGAAATGCGTTTGACTCCGCTTCGCTGTCGATCCGCAGATATTAAGCTGGGAAATGATCGTCACAACGGGTAATCATTGCGTTCTTCCCGAGAGCTTTTTCGAAATCGCGGCGGGCGGATCGAGGCATTTTCATGGCGAAAACACGAAAGGCCAACAAGCGGCCTGTAGAAACCGAGTCGCGCGCGACGCGAGCGCCAATGTCCGCCGCGACGCGACGCGTGCGTCATGTGGCGCTGATCGTCGATACAGCCGTCGCCCCAAGACGCCAGATGCTGCGCGGCGTCGCCCAGTACATCCAGGAGCACGAGCCGTGGGCCGTTTATCTCAAGCCGGTTGGTGTGGAAAAGGCGTTGCGCGACTGGCTGCTGCACTGGGAGGGTGATGGCATCATCGCGGCGGTTCACGAGCCGGACAATCCGCTGCTCAAGCAGCGCGGGCTGCCGGTGGTCGATGTCGCCGGCGCGATCACGCTGCCGGGCGTGCCGCTGATTCACGCGAACGATTTCTCGATCGGTCGCGTCGGGGCGGAGCATCTGCTGGAGCGCGGCTTCCGCCACTTCGGATTTCTCGAGCAGCCCGACAAGTATTGGTCGGTTCGCCGTCGCGACGGGTTCATCTCCGCGATCAAGCAAAAGGGACACACCTGC
>JACMJD010000078.1 GCA_014380825.1 Phycisphaerae bacterium
CGCCGATCGTCGAAGATTGGGCGATCAATCTACGCGCCCTCATCCATGGCCGACGTCAGCAGGACCTGAAGCTCAACGTCACGCTCAAGCACGATGGCAAAGTTTTGTCCGATGACACGTATACGGTCGAGCAGGGCGAGACCAGCCGCGCGATCCAACTGATCGACCCGGGCATCGATGACGCGCGCCATTCGCTTCAATGGTTCCCGTGGTCGCCGAAGCTGATCGATGCCGAAGTCCGCCTGATCGATGCGGATGGCCACACGATCGACGAAGTCGCCAGCTACACCGCGATGCGTTCGATCCGCACCAGCGGCGACCACTTCGTGCTCAACGGCCGGCCGATCAAACTGAAGCTCGTGCTCGATCAAGGTTACTGGCCCGAGACCGGCCTGACCGCGCCGGACGATGCCGCCCTGCGCCGCGACGTCGAGCTGATCAAATCGATGGGCTTCAACGGCGTGCGCAAGCATCAGAAGATCGAAGATCCACGCTTCCTGTACTGGGCCGATCGACTCGGGCTGATGGTGTGGGAAGAGATGCCCAGCGCCTATCGCTTCTGCACACAGAGTATCGAACGACTGACCAGGCAGTGGACCGAGGCGGTCGATCGTGATCGCTCGCACCCGTGCATCATCGCATGGGTGCCGTTCAACGAGTCATGGGGCGTACCCGATCTTCCGGTGGTCGAAGCACAACGCCACGCCGTTCTCGGCCTGTACCATCTGACCAAATCGCTCGATCCCACCAGGCCGGTGATCAGCAACGATGGCTGGGAGATGCCAACCAG
This sequence comes from Phycisphaerae bacterium, assembly GCA_014380825.1. The sequence goes on from JACMJD010000078.1 coordinate 791, forward strand.
CGATTTAATCTGCATCCACGATTACGACGCCGATCCAACGCGCATCGCCAGGCGATATCAGCACGGTGATGGCAGCGTCGAGCGCCTGCTCAGCACCGAGCGGCCGGGCCATCGCGTTCTAATGCTCGATGGCCACGATTATCAGGGCCAGCCGATCGTGCTCAGCGAGTTCGGCGGGATCGCGTTCTCCAAAGACCAGAACGGCACCTGGGGCTACAGCCGCGCGCGATCCGCCGACGACTTCGAACTGCGCTACGCGCGACTTTTGGAAATCGTCCGCTCGCTCCCGATGCTGGGGGGGTTCTGCTACACGCAGTTCACGGACACATACCAGGAAGCCAACGGTCTGCTGTACCTGGACCGCACGCCAAAGATCCCGATCGAGCACATCGCAATCGCCACGCGTGGCCCGCAGAATCCGACCGAAGAAGCCATCGCCCGCAAATGGCGCGAGACGAGCGAAGACCCCTCGCGGTGAACCACTGGCGCAGCAATTTGAGGCAGTCGCGGATCGAGCCGAACTGGTTTACGGTAAGCTACGCATGCAATGGTTTCCGTGATGAATGAAATCGAAGTGCTCGAACATCGGCTTCTGATGAGCGCGATCCACGTGAACGCCGGCGGCGGCGCGTTGATCGATGCGCGCGGTCGCGCATTCTCCGCCGACGCGGGTTTCACCGGCGGCAGTGTTGTGCAAGTCGCGCCCTACGATGTCGCGCGGACGACCAACGATCTCCTGTTTCACTCCCAGCGCGAAGGCGGCTCCTTCAGCTTCGCACAATCGGTCGACAATGGACGCTACGCGTTGTTCCTCGAATTCGCAGATGCTGCTTCGACCGCGCCGGGCCAGCGCGTGTTTAATGTGTCGGTTGAGGGCAACCCCGAAGTGTCGAACTACGACATCTTCGCGAAGGTTGGCCAAGGTGCGGCGGATGCGCGATGCGTCGACGTCACGATCGCAGACGGACAGTTGAACGTCGCGTTTCAGGCGAGCGCCGGACTGGCGTGCGTATCGGCAATCGTGCTCGCGCCGACCGACATGCCGGCGAGCGCGCAGCCTTATTCGTGGGATGGACTAAGCGAAACCGCGCGAACGACGACCAGCGCCAGCAATCTTGCGGACCTCGGCAGCGCGCTGTTCTTTTACGCGAGCGAAAATCGTGGGAATTTCCCCAACGACTACACGAGCGTGCAGGAATATTTCGGCGAGTACTCGCTCCACTCGATTTTCGCAAGCCCGCGAACCGACACGTCGCTGCCGCGCGGTGAATTGGCAGACGTTGAACGCGTTGCGTGGACCGCCTCGCGTGCTGACTTTCTGTTCATCCATTACGCGCGCCTCAGGGACCTCGGCCCGAACGATCCGTGGATGTACGAGAATCCAGATCGCGTAACCGACGGCATCAACGTGCTCTTCGGCGACGGACGCGTGGAGCATCTAGACCGCGCCGCGGCGGCGGCGCTGATCGGCTTCCCGAATGTCCCGCCTGGCGATCCGCCGGTTCGACCGAACGTCGGGCCGAAAGATTCGGAAGTGACGACGAGCCAGGCGAACCTGCTCAAGATCGGCAGCGCGCTGCGTTCCTGGTCGAACAACAACCAGGGGCGATACCCGACGAATCTCGGCGCTGTCTTCGCATACAGCACGACCGGTACCACCTTGCAAACGTTCATCAATCCGCGCACCGAGACAACCGCGCCGCCGGCGAACTGGACGCTGGAGCAAAACTGCGTGTGGGTCGCGACGAAAGGCGATTACGTTTACCTGGGCAATCGAAAGTCGGCTTCGTCCTTCCGTCCATACGACGTGCTCGCATACGAACGGCCCGCCGGACTAACCGGCGGGATCAACGTCTTGTTCGGCGACGGCCGCGTTGAATTCCGGGAGATCAGTTGGTTCGATGAAACGCTTGCACATCAAGTTCCGCCAACCAGCGTTCCGCCGTGGATGTCCACGCCCGGCGGATCGTACACGTTGAGCGCGCAGTCACTCGCGATCAACTCTGGCATTATCGGGTTAAGTGGCGATATCGCGTCGATCAATCCGGGCATGAACGTCACGGTTGCCGACGGCGCGACGCTGGTGATCCTTGCGAGTCAGCACCTGGGGTCGCTCGTCGTGAACGGCACGGTCGAGTTGCCCGGCCAGTTTGGGATCACCACGCGAATGCTTCGCGTCGGATCGCTTCAGCTTGGTCCGAACGGCAAGCTCGATTTGAGCGACGGCTACCTGATCGTCGATTACCCCACGAACTCGCCGCGCGCGATGATCCAGGCTGCGATCAATCGCGCGCGCATGGACGGTTGGCTGGGCCCGACCGGAATCACAACGCCCAGGGCGGCGTCAACCCTGCGCAACACCACGCTCGGCGTGCTTGAAGCTAGCGAGCTCAGATCGATCTACGCAACCAACCCCCACTTCCACGGTGAACCGGTCGACGACAATGCAGTGTTGGTTCAATTCACTTACTACGGCGACACCGACTTCAACGGCGTCGTCGACTTCGACGACTACAGCCGGATCGATTTCGGCTTCACGAATA
>JACMJD010000079.1 GCA_014380825.1 Phycisphaerae bacterium
CTAAACGAGGGTGCGCGAGTTGATTACTTATCCAACCCGAGCCGTTTGTACTTCTCGCGGTACTTCTCCCAGAGCTTGGTCTGCTTGTTCGACAGATCAACCTCGCGACCTTGAATGAACGCACGCTCGACCTGCGTCGGCGTTTCGAGGATGTCGCCGCTGCACACGATCAGCGTGGCATCCTTGTTCGGCTCAATCGTGCCGACGCGATCTGCCACACCCAAGATCTGCGCGGGCCACAGGGTGATTGATTTCATCGCATCATCCGGCGAAAGCCCGAACGCGGCGGCGGTTGCAGCGTGGTACGGCAGATTGCGAACCATCGACGCGCGACGATCCGCCGAGATGCAGAATCGGATGCCGGCTTCTTTCAATCGCGCCGGCAACGTGAAGGCTGCGTCGTAGTCGTCGCCGCGACGCGTGGGCATGCGCTGCACGCCGTCGATGATCACCGGGACGTCGTACTTCTTCAGCAGGTCGGCACAAAGCACCGCGTCGTATCCTCCGACGATGATCAGCTTCAGCTTTTCCTTAGCGGCGAAGGCGACCGCGCTTTGGATCTGAAGCTGATCGTTGGCCTCGACGATCAGCGGGATCTTCCCTTCGAGCAGCGGGATCATCGCTTCCCAGCGGGCGTCGAAATCGAGCTGCGGGTTTGATTGCTTAGCGGTTTGATACGCCCGCGCATCGGCGGTCGTCTGGCTGATCTGCTTGAGCGCCTCATCGCGACGCTGATTCTGTTGGCGCTCGGTGTCGCGCATCCACCACGCCCGTGCCGGCGCCATGCGCGGCCACTGAACGTGCATGCCGACCGGAGACTTCAGCGTCATGTCTTCCCACGTCCACCCGTCGAGCTGGAGCACGGCGCTGGTGCCGGAGATCAGCCCGCCGCCGGGCGCGGTGACGGAAAGGAGGATGCCGTTTGATCGCGCGACGGGAATCAGTTCGCTGTCCGGATTGACGCCCACTTCCGCTCGGACGTTCGGGTTGACCGAGCCGACTTCGTTCTGATCGCGCGTCGCGCGCACCGCGTCGATCTCGATCAGGCCGAGCTCGGAATTGGCGTTGAACAGCGCGGGATACACGCGCTTGCCGGTGCAATCGATCCGCTGCACGCTGGCGCTACTCGCCCGCCCGTTGATGTCCTTGCCAACGGCGACGATCTTGCCGTTCTCAAACAGAACCTCGCCGCCGCGGATGACTTCGCCGGACATCGTGTAGACGTCGCCGCCGAACAGCAGGATCGGCTGCTTCTGCGGCGAGCCGGGGATTTCGTCAGAGGCGATCGTGAGTGTTGCGCACAAAACCATTGCGACGGAAAGCAGATTTCGAAAAGTTGTCATAGCGTCGTCCAATTCAAATGCGATGTCATGCTGAGGTACTCCGAAGCATCTTGCGTCAACTGCGATTGAAGCCAGATCCTTCGGAGTACCTCAGGATGACAGGCTTTTTCGTTCTCGGTCGTCACTCGTGTCCGTGCTCCGAGTGGCCGCAGAAGATGTCCTCGTTCGGCCACAGTTCGCTGCCGCGGACGGGGCGGTCGCCTTCGGCGCCGTCGCTGAGCTCTTCGCCGCTGGTAAGGATTCGCTGCACGAGAGCAACGCGCATCTCCCGAACTTTCGCTCGCGCTTTCGCGTCCGATTCGCGGTCGAAATATTTGCGACCGTCAACCCACGTCTGCTCGACACGGCCGAGCGTGCTCAGCGGCGAGCCGTTCCAGACGACGATGTCGGCATCTTTACCAACCTCGATCGAGCCGACGTATTTGTCGATCCGCAGTTGCTTGGCCGGGTTGAGCGTGACGAACTTGAGGGCTTCGACTTCGCTCACCCCGCCATACTTCACGGCCTTGGCGGCTTCGAGATTCAGGCGTCTTGCGAGCTCGGCATCGTCCGAGTTGAAGCTGACGTTCACGCCGGCGTTATGCATCAGCACGCCGTTGAACGGAATCGCGTCGTACACCTCGAACTTGTACGCCCACCAATCGCTGAACGAGCTGGCCGTCGCACCGTGCTTCGCCATCGCGTCGGCGACTTTGTAACCCTCGAGGATGTGCTGGAGCGAACCGATCTGGACCTTGAAATCTTCAAGTACGCGCAGCATCGCGAGGATTTCATCCTGGCGATAACTGTGACAGTGAATCCAGCGCTGCTTGTTCAGTATCTCGACGATCGCATCGAGTTCCAGATCGCGTCGCGGCGGAAGTTTTCCTTTCGGATCCGCCTTGAATTCGCTCCCATCACGCTCGTAATCGCGCGCGGCCTTGAACTCGTCACGCACGATCTGCTCGACGCCGAGCCGTGTCTGCGGATAGCGCGTGCGACGGGCGTCGGAGATATCCCAGTTGCTCTGCTTCACGTTTTCGCCCAGCGCGAACTTGATGCCCGCCGGAGCGTTTTCAAACTTCATCTGTTCGCCGGTTGCGCCCCAGCGAAGCTTGATGACCTGATTCTGTCCGCCGATCGGATTGGCGCTGCCGTGCAGAATGTTCGAGCTGGTGACGCCGCCGGCAAGTTGGCGGTAGATGTTGATGTCGTCGGGGTTGATGAAGTCGCCGATGCGAACCTCGGCGGTGATGGCTTGGCCGGATTCGTTCACCCCTCCGTCGGTGGCGATGTGACTGTGGCAATCGATGATGCCGGGGGAGATGTGCTTGCCCTGGCAGTCGATCACGGTCGCGCCGTCCGGAATGCCGACCGCCTCCTGCGATCGGAAGATCCGCGTGATCTTTCCTCGCTCGACGACAACGTTGCCGTTCTGAATGATTCCGTCCGGCCCGCTGGTCCAAACCGTCGCGTTCGTGAACACGACGGCCGCGGGTTGATCGGGCAGACCGTCGCGCCCGAAATCGCCGAGCGGATAGTTGACGGCGAAGAGCGCGTCTTTGATGACCGGCTTGCTGGTTGCCTCGCGTCCGGCGCCACCGCGACGACCGCGGCGGGGACGATCGGCGTCAGGTTCGTCGGGTTCTTCCGCGCTCGCGACGGTCGTGTTCGGCTGCGTGGAGGGCGTTGCAACTTGTGCGGTGCCGCCGGGTTGGTCTTCGGTGGGGGGCGCATCTGCTTTCGCTAAGCCGCGAGCGGCGGATGCGTCAGTCGGTTGCGTGGCGGGCTGCGTTGCCGCCACTTCGCGCGCGGTGGCGGTTTGTGTTGCGGTGATCGCGACCAGCGTTCCGTCCGGTTTCACCGCGTCGCCCATCCATGTGGGCGGCTTGTCGGAATCGTTCACGTTCGCGCTGACCTGGATCACGCCTTTCGTGCCGAGCAGCGATTCACCGTCAAACGTGAATCCGATCCGGCCATTGGCGAGCGTGACGTGCTTCGCGTCGATCTCGGCGGGGCGGGTCGTCGGTCGCGTGGTTGCAGGACTCGTCGCCGGATCAGTCCGTTCGCGTGCGAGCTTGCCGGTGAGTTTTTCCATCTCGCCGCTGATCGTGACGATGAGCGAGCGATCGCCCAGCTTCATGGTCCATCGGCCGCGACCATCGAAGAGGGGAACGGTCGTGACTTCGAATCGTTTTCCGTCGACCCACGTTTCAAGGACTTTGGTTTTCTCGTTGAACAGATCGCCGTCGGTGATGACGAAGCTGCCGGCCTTGCCGACCTCGAGCGTGCCGTGCGTGCTGGTCGCGCCGAAGAGTTCAGCCGGCGCAACCGTCATTGCGCGAAGCGCGGCATCGGGCGACAGACCGCGAACAACCGCGCGACGGACGGAGGCGAGGAATGTTCCTTTGTCTCGCAGGCCGTGCGTGGTGAGGGCGATCTTCACGCCCGCCTTGTCGAGGCGTGCTGGATTTTCCGCGGACAGATCCCAGTCCATGAGATCTTCCAGTGACACGTTGTTCGCCTGCTCGGGACTCGCGACCTGCGGCGCTCGCGTGAAATTCACCGGCACGAGCACCGGCCGTTTGGTGGCGGCGACGTCGCTCAGGCGGCGATACTCCATGCCGGAGCCGCGGACGATCACGTTCAGATCGAACTCGCGCCCAACCGCGTCGGCGCGCATCGCGTACAGCTCGTCGCCGGCGTCGATGATGAACGGCGTTTTGCTGGTGAGCTGCGCATTGAGCGCATCCAGCGCATCGTTTCGCTCAGGCGTTCGTGTCTTCGGATCCGCCTCGTGCGCTTTCCACGCCTGGCCATACCACTGGGCGTCGTATAGCGCCTGTCGCACGAGCGTGAACGCGCCCATGGGCGAATCGGGATACGTCGTCTCGTCTTCGCGCGCGGCCGGGCGCTCGGAGCGGGGCACGCGCGGGATCGTCAAGCTCGCGTGCTGCGCCACTCGGCCGTTGATGATCGCCTTCGTGCCGGTTTCGTCATTCGTGCTGATCAGCGCGCTCGTGCCTTTAAGCAGCCCGTACGACGGCGCGGCCAACCGTGCGACGAAGCCCTGGCTGCGGAGTTTCTTGTTCGCCTCGGCGTCGGGTTTGTAGATGCGATCGCCACGCACTTGCGGGACGATCATCGGGTTCCAATATCGCGCGCCGGTCGCATCGAGCATCGCCGGATCAGATTTGCTCGCGTCGGCGGGCAGCTCGTTGAAGCCGTCGATCAGGCCGGCGTAGATCGTCTTGCCGGTGCAGTCCCACGCTCGCGCGTCGGCTGGGGCTTTCACTTCGCTCGTGCCGACGGCGACGATCTTGCCATCGCGCACGACCAGCGTGCCGCGCTCGATCGATTTGCCCGGCGCGATCACGATCTTCGCGCCGACTAGCGCATGACACGCGGGCGTGTTGTCGCGCAAACCATTCGGCGGAACGGTCGACGGCGGCTGAGCCAGCAGCAGCGAGACAGCGAGGCTGAAAATTGAAATCGCGCACGCGACGAGGACAGACCCGCGAATAAAACGGTGGGTTTGCATGCGTTGGTTCCTTTGAGGTCGGCCAAAATGATACCGGCCGGAATGGAACAACGCACACACGGAGTTGCGCGAATCGAGCGGAAGGAGGTTACGCGGCCGTCAGGACTAGCGGCGACGGCGAGCCAGCAGCAGCAATGGCGCCAGCGCAATCGCGCTCGTCGGTTCGGGGACGACCGAATTCAATGCGTTGGACCAGGCGGCGCCGATCTTGGCGTAGCCGGAGTCATTCGGATGGATGCCGTCCCAGAAATCCGTCTGAAGGTTCAGGCCGCTGGCGGTGTCGACGAATCGGACGTCATGATTGTGTGCCGCAACCCGCGCGATCACATCCGGCAGGCCGGCGTTGTAGATATCGACGCCCGGAAACAGATATCCGGTCGGATGATACCAGTCTCGGATCGCCGGAATATTGCTGACCAGCACGGTCACGTCGCCGGCGATGTTGAACGTTTCGTTCAACAGAGATTCCATATCCGCCAGCGCCTGGTTGGCGCGTAGTTGGAAATTGTCATTTGCGACGTCAGTGACCCAGGCGAATTCATTTGTGCCGGCCGTCAGCAGAACGACCTGCCCGAAGCCGGAGTGTTTCGGAATCGTGGTGATCGTGTTGGTGCGGATCGTGTTGATCGTGAAACCGCCCCAGCCTTCGTCCTGATTGTCGTCGAACGCTCCATCTGCGCGGCGGCCAAGGAAGTCAATGCGGTCGCCGAACACGTCTTTGACGTGCTCGCGATAGCCGCCCATCTCACTGCTGCCCACGCCGCTGGTCAGCGAATCGCCGATCGGCGAGACTGTGACCACGCCTAATGCCGGCACGGCAAGCAGGACAACAACCAGACAAAATGTAAACTTCATGCTCCGGCCTCCTTGATGAGCCTGTGCTGCGGACGGTATTTCAGGCGTAACATAGTCCGAATGAGGCGAGGCGCGAGCGCTTGAATTTGACAACGCGTAAGCCAAGCAAGAACGCGCTGATTCGGCGCGTCCGAGGGAACGCAACGATGAAATTTGTTTCGATGATGAACGTCACGATGGCCACCACCGCGATTCTGGGCGCTGCGATGATTGCCGGCTGCTCAGTCGGGCCGGATTACAAACCGCCGCAGCCGAAGCTGCCCGAGAGTTACGGCGCGACCACCCAGCCGACATCGTGGATCGAGCTTCGGCAATGGTGGACAACTTTTAATGACAAGACGCTGGATTCGCTGATCGATCGCGCTGCGGTCGCAAACCTGGATCTCAAGCTCGCGGCCGCGCGCATTCGCGAGGCGCGCGCGGCACGCGGTGTGGTGAATGCGGATTTCTATCCATCCGTCGACGGCACCGGTTCGTTCCGGCGATCGCGCGACAGCCAGACCGCGTTCAACAACGGAAATGATGCGGGTGATTTCGGCGGCTCACAAGTTGAGCGAAACCTGTTCGAAGTCGGTTTCGATTCAACGTGGGAGATCGACGTGTTCGGAGGCGTGCGCCGCTCGGTCGAGGCGGCCAACGCGGACATTCAGGTGTCGATCGAAGATCAGCGCGATGTGCTGGTGACGCTGCTGGGCGACGTCGCGCGAAATTACGTCGAGCTGCGTGGCCGACAGCGCCGGCTGGCGATCACGCGGGCAAACTTGAAGAGCCAGCAGGAAACGCTGGAACTGACGCGCGCACGTTTCAACGCCGGCATGGTAGGCGAGCTCGACTTCGCACGATCAAAGGCGCTGGCGGATACGACGGCGGCGCAGCTTCCGCTCATTCAGCAGAACGTCAAGGAATCCATCCATCGGCTGAGCGTGCTGATCGGGCGCGAGCCATCGGCGCTCCTTCAGGAGCTGGGAACCGAAGGGCCGATCCCGGTGAGCGTGTCGGAGCTGCCGGTGGGGATGCCAAGCGATCTGCTTCGTCGCCGGCCCGACATTCGCCGGGCTGAACGCCAACTGGCCGCGCAATCCGCGCGCATCGGCGTGGCGACCGCGGATCTGTTCCCGCGATTCTCGCTCACCGGCTCGCTCGGACTTCAAAGCGAAGAGTTCAAGGATCTCGGCAACTCCGAAAGCATCTTCTTCAACTATGGCCCGGGCTTTCGGTGGAATTTGTTTAACGCGGGAAAGTTCCGATCGAACATCGCCGTGCAGAACGCGCGCGAGGAACAGCAGCTCGTGCTGTACGAGCAAACGGTGCTGAATTCGCTGGAAGAAGTGGAAAATGCGCTGACCGCCTTTCAGCTCGAGCAGAACAGGCGGACTTCGTTGCAGAGCTCAGTCGAAGCGAATCGACGCGCGGTGACGCTGGCGAACGATCTCTACTCGCGCGGGTTGACCGATTACCTCGCCGTGCAGGAAACGCAGCGCAATTTGCTGTCGGCGGAGGATCAACTCGCGCTGAGCGAGCAGGCGGTGTCGTCGAATTTGGTGGCGCTGTACAAGGCGCTGGGCGGTGGTTGGGAAGAATAACCGTTCACACCAGCATTTCTTCATCATCCATCGCACTGGCAAGCTCTTCGTCCGACGGCGCGATCGGCGCATCGGCGTTCACCGCCACCGTGCCTTCTTCCTTGAACAATCGCTGCTGCTCCAACCGCTTCATGCGCCGCTGCCCCGCGCCAACGAGCTGCACCGTTCCGCCGCCAAGGATGCGATCGATGTCCTGCACCATTTCGCCCGTTGGTCGCACGCTCATGTCGCGCTTCATCTTCAGGATGATCTTCTGAGCGCCGGTTTCCACCTGAACGAACACGTCACAGTTGCCCTTGTGCTTTTTGAACAGCGGCGCGACCTCGCGCAGCGTTTCGATCGTATGTCGAGCATTGTCCAGCTTCAGCGCGACCGCGGTGGTTAATTTCGCGGGCGCTTCGGCGAGGGGAAATATTTCGTTGATGATCAGGCACGGGATCTCGCGCTTGCGATCGACCTTGCCGCGCACGAACACGATGCTGTCCTTCCTCAGCGCATCCGGATAGCGCTTCATCGTGTCGGCATACACCTCGGCGTAGCACATTCCTTCGATCTTCCCTTCCTGATCTTCCATCCCCAGGATCGCCCAGGGTTGGCCGGCTGAGCGACCCGACTTGGCGACCTTGCGATCGCAGCGCGTGAGCATCCCGCCGAGCATTACTTCGACGCCTTCGGACATGTTCAGCGCTTCGCGCGTGTTGGCGGTGATGTAGCGCTCGAGCATCGCCTGATGCTCGATGAGCGGGTGACTGGTGAGGTAGAAGCCGAGGAGCTCTTTTTCGAAACGGAGCAGGTCGCTGCTGGGGAATTCTTCGACGTTCGGCAGCGGCGGGGCGTGTCCGATCTGCGACGCCGCAAGCGGCGATTCGGCGCCGCCGAAGATGTTCATCTGTCCGGAGCGCTTGTCCTGCTGTGATTGCTGTCCCATCTCGACAGCGCTGTCGAGAATTTGGAGTAGCTGCGAACGATGCGCCTTAAGGCTGGAGAACGCGCCGCACTTCGCGAGCGCTTCGACCGTACCGCGCTGAACGGAGCGAAGATCAACGCGTTCGCAGAAGTCGAACAGGTTTCGGAACTCGCCGCCCTTTACGCGCTCGTCGATGATCGCTTCGATGGCTTTCTCGCCCACGCCGCGCACAGCGCACATCCCGAATCGGATCACACCTTCCGTTTTCGGCGCGGATTTTCGCTTCGATTTCGTCTCGGTCTCCACATAAATCGGAGTGAAATCCTTATCCGAAAAGTTCACGTCCGGCGGCAGAACCTTCACGCCCTTGCTGCCATCCAGCAGCGTCATCGACCGACACTCTTCGATGTATTCGACGACTTTGTCCGTCGATCCCATTTCAAACGTCAGCAACGCGGCCATGTATTCGACGGGGTGATACGTCTTCATGTACGCGGTCTGGAACGCGATGATCGCGTAGCGCGTGCTGTGCGATTTGTTGAATCCATACCCACCAAACTTCAGGATGAGATCAAAAATCTCTGCCGCTTGCGGCTTAGCGATCCCCTTCGCAACACACCCCGCAATAAACTGCGGCTGAAACTTCGCGATCACGTCTGCAGTTTTCTTCGAAATCGCTTTGATCAATTTGTAAGCAGCGCTCAGCTCGATCCCGCCGAGCTGGTTGAAGATCTGCATGACCTGTTCCTGATAGACCATGATGCCGTAGGTCTCGTTCAGGATCGCATCCATGATCGGATGCACGCTTGGCACTTTTTCGACGCCGTGCTTGCGTTGGCAGTACGTCGGGATGAGCTCCATCGGCCCGGGCCGATACAGCGCGTTGGCGGCGATCAGATCTTCCAATCGGTCCGGCCGCATTTTCATCAGCAAATCCTGCATTCCGCCGGATTCGAACTGGAAGATGCCTTTGGTTTCGCCGCGGCAGAAGAGCTCGAGGACTTTCTTGTCGGCGAAGTCGACCTTTTCGATATCGATGTCGAGGTTCTTCGTTTGCTTGACCAGGTCAATCGATCGTTGGAGCGTCGTGAGCGTGCGCAGCCCGAGGAAGTCCATCTTCAGCAGGCCGCA
>JACMJD010000080.1 GCA_014380825.1 Phycisphaerae bacterium
GGCAATGTCGGAAGATCCTCCAGTTGCTGGAGGATCAGGTCGACGCGTTTTTCGCGTAAGTCAGCCATCAGAAAAACTGTCCTTCGTCCTTGGTCATTCGTCCTTCGCAATCCATCGCAAAGGACAAAGGACCAATGACAAAGGACATCTGTTTAGACCGTCAAGAGTTCGCCGATGCGCTCAATGATCTTCTCGATATTGAACGGCTTCTTCACGAAATCATCCGCGCCGCTCTTCAGCAGGTCGTTGATCTCATCCTGATTGACCACGCCCGAGACGATGATGATCTTCGTGTGCTCGAATTCCGGCTTCTGGCGGATCGTCTTGCAGACGACGTTGCCGTTGATGTCCGGGAGCATGTAATCGAGGATGATCAAATCCGGGTTGAACTCCTGCGTGATCATGCCCGCGTCGTACCCGGTGCTGGCCGTCTTCACTTCAAATCGGCCATCACGCTCGAGCACGTCCACAAACAGTTCCACGATCTCCGGATCATCGTCCACGACCAGAACCTTGGTCTTGCCGCTATCCAATGAATCCGGCGGAATGCCGTTGTCCCTCATGAATGCGATCAACGCGTCGCGCGGAATGCGGCGAAAGCGTGAGCCGGGCACGCGAAAGCCCTTCAGTCGGCCGCTGTCGAAGCAGCGGATGATTGTTTGCTGCGAGACCTTGCAGATCTCCGCAGCCTCGCCGGTGGTGAATACAGTCTTCATGATGGCCTCTTTAATCTTCAGTCACATCGATTCAGTCGACCCGGCGATAAGTTAAGGCCGGATAGATTGGATCAGACGGAAGCGATTGACTCACTTATCCATCTTTCCTATTTGACCATCGGTTGGCGCTTTTGGCAACTTGAGTTAGTTGGGTAATCACTTCTTTGCAAGGTCCGATAACGTCGGGGGTTAACATCGATCCGTTGAAATGCGTCTGCTACGGCCCTCGGAACGACTTCATGTGCGCCGCATCAGACTGCCTAGGATGCGCGTCAACGTCAGCCCGGCGGCTCGGTCGTGCGGAGGCTCATCGCGTATTGCGAGCCGTAGATCGGATAGCTCGACGCGACTCGATAGCCCCGGAGGATCGAGCCGTCGTAGTTGAGCTGCTGGCAGATGTAATCCAGCACCTCGCGGTAGCGCGGCACATCGCTCGAACCGAACCGCGTCACGCCGACGCCCAGGTTGTCGACGGTTTCGAGCAGATCGAACTGATCGATATCGCGGGCCGAGTCGTTACGGTCGGCCAGGCCGAGGATGGCGGTGTCGTAGACGCGGAGGTCGGGTTGCTCGCCGGGGTAGAGGTCCGGGTGGATGAGCAAGTCGAAGTGACATCGCTGGGCCGGCAGGGAGATATCACTCGATGCCCAGGCGCGACGGCCCAGCTTGAGGGGGACGTAGCGCGGGATCTCGGCGCGGTTCACCTCGCATAACAGCAGCTCCATCGGCTCGCCGAGTCGCGCGCGTTCGAGCAGGTAGTGCGTCGACTCGCCGACCACGCGCGCGATCAGCTCTGGCGTCGGCTCGCTACAGAATTGCGGGATGACCGTGTTCTTCACGGACTCGACTGGTTCGCCTGCCAGCGTCATCGGATGTCGCCCGGCCGGCGCTTCGATGCCGCGCTTCGATGTGAACTTGATCGTCACGCCCGGCCGCAGCGCGGTGAGACCGGTGACGGACTTGAGCCAGACGACATCGATGTTCTTGCCATCCGGGCTGGGCCAAAAGATCGCGGCCTCGGCGAAGACGTCGGTCTGCACTCCTTTGAGCTGGCTGACCGCGCGAAACGCCGCCTGCTTGCGACGGAGTTCGAAGTCCCGCCGCGCGTCCGGCGCCCAGGCGCTCAGCACCGCTTCGAGACCGCTGCGGTCGCCGGTGCCGGTGCGGATGAGATCTTCAAACGCATCAACCGCCGCACACGCGGCCTGCATCTCGTCGGCGGGCACACCGTGGCGCTCGCTGGCGCGAAGCACGCGTCGCAGCGGCTCGGGCCCCGGCGCGCGATGCATGATCGTGACCGCGTCGGGCGATCGAACTGCTTTCAGGAGCCGCGACGCCAAGACCTTGTCCACCCCAAGTGCGGCCGCCAACCGAAGCGGGCCGGCTTCGGAGCCGGGGACGTGCGCCAGCACACGGGACAGGCTCGACAGTAACTGGTTGCCGGTGCGCGTGATGCGCACCTCGAGCGTTTCCCCCGGCTTGCGCGGTTGAGAATCGCTGGCGAGCTCAGTCTCGATGGCGTTCGGTGGCATCTGGTTCCGCTTATGTACCCAAACCCCGTTCTCATCTCAAAATCACGGTTCTCATAGTACAGAAATTTCTATCGAGTTTCCAGGAAACTTCCTTGACATTTGTTATCGGCGAGATATTTTACTCCCTTCATCAATCATGCCAACTGCGGTGTGGCAGTTGGCTGGGCGCGGGACTGCTTATTTCAACCGGAAGGTGTGATCATGCGGCGCTTCTCCTCCGCAATGCGGCTTTGGTTGGCGGGACTGGTCGTTGGTTCAATCTCAACGGTCGCCTCCGCTGTTGTCATCCTCGATACCGGCCTGACCCAGCCCGGCTTCGGCTGGGTCGGATATGACATCTTCCCCGAACAGTCGGTCGGCATCGCCTTTCAACCGGCGGTCGACGTCACGCTCGATCGCGTCGGGCTCTGGTTCATGAGCAACGACTTCGACGCGCCCGGCCGACAGTACACGCTCTCGCTTGTGACCGATGCCGGCGTGGCGCCGAGCATTCCGAACACATCCAACGTGCTCGAGTCCTGGAGCATCGCGACCAACGGCGTCGGCTGGACGCCCGTGCTCGATCAGGTCGACTCGGTCGTGAAGCCGCTGCTGACGGCCGGCACCTGGTACTGGCTCGTCGCCGCCTCCAACGAACCGGCCGGCCTCGATCCGCTCTGGGTGCAGGCGGGCAACGACGTGCAGTACTACTCCGCCATCCAAAACTCCGCTAACCCCGGCGGCGTGTGGTTCGGCGGCTACAGCTTCGGCAGCACGCCGGGCACCGTAATCGAAGCGACCCCGGTTCCCGAGCCCACGATGCTCGGCGCCCTCGCGATCGCGGGAATTGGTTCGCTGCGTCGACGACGCGCGTAATTCGTCAGGGCAACGAAGCTAGTCCAAAGCCCACGCATAGCGATGCGTGGGCTTTTTCGTGCGCGACGTAACCTTCGCGCAATGCAAAACCCCGCGGACGGCGAGGACCGCGGGGCTCTGGCATTTCTCCCGACCGACCTTTGATCACCGATAAAATTCGATGATCAGGTTCATGTTCACCTCGAACGGCACGTCTTCAGGCGTGGGCAAGGCGTTGATCTTTCCAGTCAACTGAGCCGGGTTCCATTCCAGCCAGCCGGGCACGTTGTGGCCCGCCCCTTGTTCCATGTTCTCGCGAAGCAGCTTGTGGATCCCTTCCTTGAAGGTGATCGTCTGCCCCGGCTTCACGAGACAGCTCGCAATATCCGTTTTGCGTCCATCCAACAGCACGTGTCCGTGCGCGACGATCTGGCGAGTCGCCCAGATCGTTCGGCCAACTCCCAGGCGCCGCAGCACATTGTCTAATCGCGTCTCAAGAATCTGGCTCAGCGTGCTGGCCGTGTTGCCTTTGCTCTTCTTCGCCATATCCAAGTAGCGGCGGAACTGTCGTTCCAGAACGCCATAGTGATAGCGGAGCTTTTGCTTTTCGGTCAGGCGAACGCCGTATTCGGTATTGCGCTTGCCGCGATACCCGTGCATGCCGGGCAGCTCGAGTTCCTTGGCGGTATGCTTCGGAATATCCGCGATCGGCACGCCAACACGTCGAGAAAGCTTAACCTTCGGTCCGAGATAACGACCCATGTGAGACTGGATTCTTTCTCAGAACAGGCGAGGCGTCCGATGAAATCGAACGGCTTATACGCATTTTCTCGCGACGCATAGTTCTGAGGCATGCATTGCGATCCCCGTTACGATCCGAGCCGACAATCAGCCCGGGTCAAACATCCGAACGGGGAGGCGGATTATAGCGAAGGCTCCTTTCGTGGCAACCTGTGGATTCCGTTGATTTCTCATTAATTTCCGCGACATTTTGCTCCACAACCTCGCGAGAATCCTTGGAATCAGCCTCCGAATCGTTTGCCTTCGATTTCTTGGTGTCCTCGGTGCTCTTGGTGGTTAATTCTTCTGCGGGTTCCGGTTCCTCGTCGGTGGGTTCGTTTTCGCCATTCAGTTCTGCTTCGTACTCGCGGATCTCCGAATGCAGCCCGTCATAAAACTCCTGCGACACGAACGGGCAGTGCAGCTTTCCATTCTCCCGCCGATCGTGGGTTCGTTTTTTCTGTTTGTCTAACTCTCGCTTGTTGCGATGAATGGACAGCTCCAGCCGCTGCTCGTAGCGCGACAGACGCTCCATCACGCCGTCATTCTCCAGAAAGCTCTTGCTGATCGCCTGCTCCGGCGAGATGTATTCCTTAAACTCCTCCATCAGATCGCACATTCCGTCCAACTTCTGTGGCCAAGGCGATCGCAGGATCTGCGAGACGCGCGTGAGCTTCTCCTCCATTTCCTCCTCGGCGTCCTCCTGTTGCTCCTGCTGTTTGCGCATCTGCGCTTTGTCCGATTCGTGAATGTGATTGATCACGGTCGATTGCGCGTTGGTGTCATGCGTCATGAGCTCGACGGTGTTCAGCCGCCGCAGCTTCCACTGGGCCGTGACGATGCGATCACAGATCATCAGCTCCAGCAGCGTCTGCGGCGACAGCTCGACCAGCAGGCGATTGCGCATCTCCTCGAACAATTCATGGCTCTCGCCTTTGAGCACCAGGTCATTGCAGAACAATCCATGCGAGATCGCGTTGCGAGAAGACTGGCGCTTCCCGGCCACGGTACGCGGACCGGTCGACTTCTTCGCATTCCGACGATTGGCAGCGAGCCTGGCGGATGAAACGGGCATGATGAACCTCCCCGAGCAAGACGTGAAACGATCGGCACGGAAACACCCGCACCTACATCTACTGGAGGTGTTGCGCGCGGCGCGTCTCTGGCGCGCAGCGCAAGCGGCGAACTACCGGTTATTCACGCAAAATGGCGGGAAAATTTTCGATTTTTCTCTTTTGTGCGCTGCGCGCCAACGAAGCGCCGCGCGCAGCGCAAGCGGAACCATGTCTAGCCGTTGCGGCGCGCCAGCATTGAAATGCGAGACACGAATTTTCACGAATCGACTAACCTTCACGAATGAATACAGAATGGATGGTCTGGATGCCCGCTCACCTTTACCCGCTCCCGCAGATAACTCGGGATGAATCTGCTCTGTCTTACCCCTGTGGACAGAATGTCATTTCGAGCGAACGCGAGAAATCGCGGGTGTCAAAAAACATCGGTGTCTGCGAGTTATTCGGATCCAGATAAGGGGGAGATCCAGATAAGGGGGACACTGCTACTTATGCGCGGCGGTCGCGCGGAATAAGTAGCAGTGTCCCCCTTTACCCGCCCGCGCCAAAGACGCGCCGAGCGCAGCGCAAGTCGCATCGTTGGTCCGCCCCCCAATGAAACGGATAAACTAGTTCGCGTGAAGTTTCGGTCTCGATTGCTCAACCTCGCGACGGTGATCGCGCTGTTGCTGTGCGTCGCGCTGATCGTGCTGTGGTGGCGCAGCTATCGACGGTGGGACAAGCTCGTTTCAGCGTGGCCCGCCGAAGGAGTTGGCATTGCTTCGGCGAATGGACGCGCGATCGTCAACATCCGATGGACTCGCATCGCGAATGACTCCCTGGCAACTGGATTCAAATCGGATGCACCGCAAATCTCGATCAGCTTCAACGGTGGTCGGGTCGAGGTGATCGCGGAGGACCCACTACCGACCAACAGCTTCAGCTTTTATTCGTCCGGATTTGAATGGCGAACCGTGGAAGCGAGCCCGCCGGATCGGCTGAAAATTTACGTGAATCCTTACGGGCGGGGGGAGGTTGTGTCCGCGATTCCAGGTGCACGTCCCGTCGCGGGCGATCGCTTCCTACGCGTGGTCGTTCCGCACTGGTTTTTGATCGCGCTGCTCGCCGTGTGGTCGGTTCCGCGCGGAGGATTATTCGTGTTCCGTTGGATGAACCGACGAGCGCGACATCGCGCCGGTCACTGCACGCGCTGCGGATATGATCTTCGCGCGACACCCGATCGTTGCCCGGAATGTGGAATGCCTAGCGCGAAGTGATCACGACTTCTTCGCCGCGTCTTTTGCGGCGTCTTTCGCGCCCCCCTGCGCTTCGTCGTGTCCTTCGCTGTGACCCTTCTTGTGATGGATCAGCACCGGATAAAACTCACCCTTCACTTCGATCTCATCATCATCCCCGGGCTTATTCATTACCGGCGAGACTTCGAGCGGACCGGCTTGAAGCTTGCGCACTTCGGCTTCTTCCGCTTCGGTTTCCGGATCGCGTTCCGGATCGAACACGCCGGCGGAAGCCAGGCGCTGTTCTAGCGCGCGGTTCATGTCGTCCAAGCGCTGGCGCTCGGCGTCGCCGACCACTTTGGCGGCCGATGCTTTTTCCGGTTCGCGGTGGTGACTGAAGCGATCGAAGTAGTCTTCTTTCTTCTTTTTCTCGCGCGAACCGCCGAGCCCCGCGCCGACGATCAGGTTGAGGAACGTCGGCCAGACTCCGCCGATGAGCGCTACGGCGCCGATCGTCCAGATCGCGATGGTCGCGGGTTTTTCTTTCCACCAGCCATACGCGTATTTCACCGCGCCGTCGCGGCGCTGAACGTTCGCCAGGTAATCGGCCAGCGTGAACTTTGCGGTCATGCTCGCCGGCGCGTTCATCATGGGTTTGTACGGAACCATCGCGATGAACTGTGCCGGGACGTAGTAAATCTTCTTGGTCTTCTGGCCGATTTGCAGGCGCTGGAACGAGACCGGCTGCACCATTTTGCCGGCGTAGTCGTAGGTCGCAGGTTGGATGACGATGTTCCTGATCAGCGGCTGGTCTTGATATTTGCGCGCGACATCGCGTTCGAAATCGATCTGGCTGATCTGTCGCCCGCCGGTTTCGCTGGGTTCCATGCCGGACCAAACCCAGCCGAGTCCTAAGCCCGCGATCAAGCCAATGAGAATCCACTGCCACCGTTTGATGTCTGCGATATCCATGATCTGCCTGCCCTGCGCCTACAAATGTGAGCCCAAAAGTGAGCCCTGAGATGCGAGATGAGAAACGTTCCGGACTGGCTCAGCTAACAGACTGACGCCGCCAGATCGTTGCGACTAACCGATGCGAATCCAAGGTGAACTGCAAAGTTTGCCAACTCCGGCGGGCGGATGCAACGCCAACTGGCACAAACTTCGCAATTCCGGATTCAACAACTCTTACGGATTCGAAAGGAGCTTCGATATGTTGCGACAACGAACGAAATTGGGACGAATTAGCTTGGTTTTAGCGACCGCGATGGCGGTTTCACCGCTGGCGGCCCTAACAGGGTGCGAAAGCCTGCCCGGTGACGAAAAGACACAAGGCGCCGTCATCGGTGGCGTGGGTGGCGCTGCCGCAGGCGCGCTGATCGGCGGAAAAGATAATCGTTTGGTCGGCGCTTTAATCGGCGGAGCCGCCGGCGCGGGCGGCGGATATCTCGTCGGCGCCAACTGGGACAAGATCAACGGAAAGAAATCCGACGAAGCCAAGGAGGCTGATCGTCGCGCCCAGGAACGCCCGGCCCGCGCCAGTGATGTCGAAAAATCCAAGTCCGCTGATCTCAACGACGATGGTTTCGTCACGCTCGACGAAGTCGTCGCGATGGCCGATGCCGGTTTGTCCGACAAGGAACAGGTTCGCCGGCTGCAAAGCACGCAACAATACTTCGAGCTCACGCCGGATCAGGAAAAATATCTCCGCGATCATGGCGTGACGAAGGATGTTGTCGTCGCGATGCGCCGGATGAATCCAGAAGAACCGCAGCGCGCATCGGATACGCTCAATCGAGATACCGATCGCGTCGAGACCAGGACGGATCGCATCAGCGGCAGCCGTTAGTCGCTGCGCAGAAGTGCGAATTGCAGAAAGGCGAACCACCAAGAGCACCAAGAACACCAAGAATTCAAACCCAATTGATTGAATTGGTCTTCTTGGTGCTCTTGGTGTCTTGGTGGTTCATTTCTTTCCTTGTCCCGCCCGCTCGCCCGATGCATCATGCGCTACATGAAGAATCTTCTTCTCCTTTGCGCCCTCCTGTTCGTAGTTGGTGGTTGTACGCGCTACGAATACGACATCACGCGTCCGGCTGATCTGGCGCTACACATCGGCGCGAAGCAGGACGCTATCGCGCCGCGGCCGCCGCTGGAGTATCGGTTTCGGACGGTCGACAACCGGCTGGTGATGAGCATCTACAACAAGACCGACGACACGATTCAACTGCAAGGCGACCGCAGCAGCGTGGTCGACCCGAACGGCCAGAGCCATCCGCTGCGCAGCCAGCCGATCGCGCCGCAGAGTTTCATCAAGCAAATCCTCCCGCCACCCAGGCCGACGATCCAGCGCACCGGCCCGACGTTTGGAATTGGCGTCGGCACGCGCATCGGCGATCGACGTGGCCGGCACTACGATGACTTCGGCGATTCGTTCTACGACGAGCCGCAATATCTCGCGGTCGTCGACGATGACGCGCTGTATTGGAACTGGTCCGGCGAAGGCGAGATCCGCCTGATGCTGGTCTTCACGCGGAAAGAAGAAACGTTCAATCACGAGTTCGTGGTTCG
Source organism: Phycisphaerae bacterium (assembly GCA_014380825.1). The sequence goes on from JACMJD010000080.1 coordinate 8,721, forward strand.
ACGCGTGAAAATGTAGATGCTGCGCGTATCACAAAAGACAAATCACCAGGAAGCTTCAAACATCAAGGGAACAAAGAGCTCACAAGCCACTGTCGCGCCTTTGCGATTTTGTCCCTTTTGACTCTTGGAGCTTCTTTGTGATTTGTGTTTTGTGATTTGGAGCTTCGGCAAGCGATTCAAAGAAGCCTCAACAACGCGAGCACGGTACAGACCACCACCAGCGCGATCGCGACAAACCAAATCCAGCTTCGTTGCTGCGGCGCGTCTTCCTTGGAAATGTACTTGCCGCAGTGCGGACAGATGTCCGTGTCGTAGTGAACTTCTCTGCGACAGTACGGACAGTCGATGGTGGCCGGGCCGTCCGGATCGTCGTCCATGTCGGATTCGTCGGGGAATTCGGATTCATCGAGATCGTCGTCGTCGCGTGGCATGATGTGCCGATGCTACATCGCCGACGCATCTGTCTCTAGAATGCCGCCCATGTCGACGCGGTATTCGGTGGGATTCGATTTCGGCACGGAATCCGTGCGCGTGGTGATGGTCAACGTGCGCGACGGCACGATCGCCGGGCAATCGTCTCACACATACGCCCATGGCGTGCTCGATCGCGCGCTGCCGACCGGCGAGAAACTTCCCGCCGATTACGCGCTGCAGCATCCGCAGGATTGGTTGGACGACTCCGCCAGTGCGTGTCGAGACGCGATCCGAATTGCGAACGTCGCGCCTGAGCAGATCGTCGGCATCGGCGTCGCATTCACCAGTTGCACGATGCTGCCCACACTGCGCGACGGCACGCCGCTTTGTACGGTCGACCGTTTCGCCCGCACGCCTCTCGCATGGCCAAAGCTGTGGAAGCATCACGGCGCGAAGGACGCGACCGATCGCATCAATCAAGTCGCCCGCCAGCGCAGCGAACCCTGGCTCGCGCGCTATGGCGGATCGATCGGGATCGAATGGTTCTTCCCGAAAATCCTGGAAACGCTCAGCGACGCGCCAGAGGTCTACGACGCGACGGAAGTCTGGATCGAGGCCGGCGACTGGTTCGTCTGGCAACTGACCGGTGAGCTCACGCGCTCGACGTGCCAAGCTGGATACAAAGCGTGCTGGAATCGGCACTCGGGTTTCCCCTCGCGCGATTTCTTCCAAGCCGTTCACCCGAAGCTCGCAAACGTAATCGCGGAAAAGGTTCCAGGAACCTTTAACAGCCCAGGACGGAAGTCCGGGGGTTTGTCACCCGCGATCGCAAATCGTTTCGGACTCCGCGCAGAAACTCCGGTATCTACCGCGATCATCGACGCGCACGCGGGTGTCCCCGGCGCCGGCGTCGCATCCCCGTCGACGATGGTCATGGTGATCGGCACGAGCAGTTGTCACATGATGAACAGCCGCATCGAAGCGCTTGCGCCGGGTATCGCGGGGGTGGTCGAGGACGGAATTCTTCCGGGATATTTCGGATACGAAACCGGACAAGCGAGCGTGGGGGATGCGTTCAACGCCGTCGTGAAACTGCTGGGTTCGTCCCACGAAACGCTAAGCCGCCAAGCGGCAGAGCTTCCGCCCGGAAGCAACGGTGTCCTCGCGCTGGATTGGTTCAACGGTTGCCGCACGCCGTTGATGGATGGACGACTCAGCGGCGCGTTTCTCGGCATGACTCTGTCCACTCAACCCGCGCAGCTTTATCGCGCCACGATGGAAGCCACCGCGTTCGGCGTGCGCTGGATCTGCGACACGCTCCGAGACGCCGGCGTTCCTGTCCGGCGCTTCGTCGCCAGCGGCGGGTTGCCGAAGAAGAGCCCGCTGTTGATGCAGATATACGCGGATGTGCTCGATGCCAAGATTCGTCCCGCGGCGAGTGATGAGCCGGTAGCACTGGGCGCCGCGATTCTCGGCGCGCTGGCCGCCGGACCAGACGCGACCGGTCACGCCAGCATCAGTCAAGCGATCCACGCGATGGCGCCGAGGCAGCACGAAACGATTTATCGTCCAGACCTGCGCGCGCGCAAGCAGTACGATGAACTCTACAAGTTTTATCGTCAGCTCGCGCAGAATGCAGATGTTCAATCCGTCATGCGATGCTTGCGACAGTCGCAGAGTCTCTCGTAGCCACGAACGCAAGTTCGTTGGTTGTCGAGCTGTCTAGATCATCACTTCCCCGCAATTGTGTTGCCGTCTAGGATGATCGGCATCGTCAAATACACATGATTCAAGGAAACGTTTCACCACTTCCTGGAGGTTTCGAATGTCTCGTTACTGCACAGTTCTGCTGGTCGCATCGTCGCTTGTCATCGGCTGCGACAGCATGGGGACAAAAAAGGACAAGGGCGCCACGAGCGGCAACAGGAACGACGCGACGTCGATGAAGTCGCGGATGAACGACCAGGCCGCCGTGAAGACGGCCGTGGCAACAATCAAACCGTCGAAGGCGGCGACCACGCAACCCGTGGCGAACAACGTGATGGGCACGATCACGTTCACGCAGGCGGGCGATTCGATGAAGGTGGCCGTCAACCTCACCGGGCTGCCGCCGAATTCGACGCACGGTTTTCACATTCACGAAAAGAGCGACCTGTCCGCGGCCGACCTGATGAGCGCCGGCCTGCACTTCAATCCCGCGGGCCACAAGCACGGCGGCCCGAATTCGCCCATGGCGCACGCCGGTGACTTCGGCAACATCACCTCCGATGCAAACGGCAACGTGAACACCGAGATGACCGTCAAAGGCATCACGCTCGACAACAGCCCGACCGGAGTCATCGGCCGCAGCGTCATCGTTCACGCGAAGGTGGATGATTTGAAGACCGACCCGTCGGGAAATAGCGGCGCACGCGTGGCGGGGGGAGTGATCGAGGCAAAGTAGACGAAAACCCGAAGCCGGAAACCAGAAGACCGAAAGAATGATGAAATCCGAATGCCGAATTCGGATTTCGTCATTCGGGTTTCTTTTGCAGTTCTGGTTTCGGATTTCGTCAGTCACCAGATGGATATCCGCATCCAATCCTGGACCGACCTCACCGAGCGCCTCTACGCCGATGCGTGGAAACCATCGCTTGGCCGGTTCCGGTCGAACTTCGCATTCCGCGGGATGCAGGATGCGAACGATGATCTGACGACGTCGCTTCGCCGACTGCGCGGGCCGATCGCGCGGCAGGAAGGTCACCTGCTGCGGAACTTCCGCAAATACGCCCACCGCGACGCGGCCGCGGGCGACTCCGTGTGGAACTGGCTCGCGCTCGCGCAACATCACGGCCTGCCGACGCGGTTGCTCGATTGGTCGTTCTCCCCCTTCGTCGCACTGCACTTCGCAACGGCGGACTTCGAATTGTTCGATCGCGACGGCGTCGTGTGGTGCGTCGATTACGTCAAAGCACACGCCCTGCTCCCGCCTAAGCTCTGCGATGTCCTGAAAGAACAGCAGGCCGACGTCTTCACCACCGAGCTGCTCGCGCAGGGCGCGCCGTCGCTGGGTGAATTGGACACGCTCAGCGGTCGTAGCGAGGCAGGCGAGACCGACAAGCATTTCGTCGTCTTCCTCGATCCGCCATCGCTGGACGATCGCATCACCAATCAGTTCGCGCTGCTTTCTTTGATGAGCGATGTCGAAACTGATCTGGATGCCTGGCTGCAAAATCACCCGCACTTGTACGACCGCCTGATCATTCCCGCAGAATTGAAATGGGAAATTCGCGACAAGCTGGATCAGGCAAACGTCACGGAGCGCGTGTTGTTTCCGGGTTTGGATGGTTTGAGCAAATGGCTGCGGAGATATTACAGCCCGCGCGAACGGTGAACCGCTCCGCTCGGCCGCTTGCGGCGTCGCAGATGCAGCGCTCCACGATTTTCGATCTGCGACGCCGCAAGCGGCCGAGCTTGGCACCTGCGTACAATCGCGTCATGTCCGACGTTGTCGCCCTCACCTACGACACACTCCCGCCGCTGAGCCACCTCCGTCGCGAGATCGACGAGCACGGCAACGTGCGGATCTCTGTCGCAGCAGGTGAACCCGGCGCGCTCGCGCGTCGCGCCGCGATGCACGGCACCGCGTGGATCAGCATCGTCTGGTCGACGCTGATCACCGCGTCACTTGCGGCGCTGCTCTTCCCGATGTTCCTGGCGAATCGTCCGCAGCCACGCTGGCTTTACGAAATCCTGATGATCGCCGCAGGCGTGTTCTTCAGCGCGATGTTCCTGCTCGTCTGGTGGCTGGAATTCCGCAAACGCATGGACGACATTGAGCGGGCCAGCTTGCAGATGACCGTAGTCAGCGCGTCGCCGCGCGAATTGCTGGTCGAATCGGTCGGGCCGTTCGGAAGGATCAGCAAATCGCTCGCGCCATCAGGCGATTTGTATTGCAAACGGATGCCCGGCGCACGAATCGAGTGCCTGCATGTCGAAGCATTGGACGGCGAGATTACGCTACTTTTTCCCGGGCTGTCCACGCGCGAGCTGCGCTGGATCGCCGCTGAAATCGTCCGCGCGACGCGCGCGGCTTGACACCCGCGCCGCGCGCGGTTGATCTCTCTCGCACTCATGGCCAACTCCTCCAGCTTCAACGGGCTCGATCTGCATCTGGGGAATCTCTATCGCCTGTCGAACGCGCAGACGCGTTCGATCTCGGCGGAGAATCCCACCGGTGAAAAAGGCAAAGGCGCGATGGCCGCAACCAGCGGGAACAAAGCGGCGCGAGAGTTAGGGCTCGGCTGGAAAGTCGCGCCGTGTACGACCATCAAGGCCGGCGAAGAGCGCGAGATCGCCAACATCACCGGGCCGGGCGCGATCCAGCAGATCTGGATGACGCCCACCGGCACTTGGCGGTACACGATCATCCGCATCTACTGGGACGACGCGACCGTGCCCAGCGTCGAATGCCCGATCGGCGATTTCTTCGCCTGCGGCTGGGGACAGTATTCGCCGCTGTCTTCGCTGGCGGTGTGCGTGAATCCGGGGAGCGCGTTTAACTGTTACTGGTGCATGCCGTTTCGCAAGCGCTGCCGCATCACGATCACCAACATCGACGAGAACAACATGACGTTGTTCTATCAGATCAACTACACGCTCACCGATGTGCCGGAAGACGCCGCGTATTTTCACGCGCAGTTCCGCCGCGTGAATCCGCTGCCGTACAAGGATGTCTACACGATCCTCGACGGCGTGAAGGGTCGCGGGCAGTACGTCGGCACGTACATGGCGTGGGGCGTACACAACAACGGCTGGTGGGGCGAAGGCGAAATCAAGTTCTACCTGGACGGCGACACCGAATTCCCCACGATCTGCGGCACCGGCAC
>JACMJD010000081.1 GCA_014380825.1 Phycisphaerae bacterium
CGACGCCGAATCAGCAGGTGCCGACGCAGAACGAGCTGACGCCGGGACCAAATCCGGTGCAGATCGTGAAGGTGGGACCGGGGAATTCGGCGCCCACAAATACTTCCTCGTCGGGATCGAATTCGGTAATTGCGCTGAATCCGAATCCGTCCGACAATGCGAACGCGTCGTCCTTCGACGCGGCTCAGGGCAGGCAAGCGACGCCGCTCAACAATTCGAACGAACCGTCGATCGGCAATAGCGATGCACCGACGATCACACGCATGCCTTCGACAGCGTCACCGGCGGCGCATTCGTTGGATTCGGTGGCGCGCTCGGTGGGAGAAGAGCTCGTTTCGCTCGATGCGAATGGTCGCGCTGTGCGGAGCAGCGCCAGCGGGTTCTCGCGTACCAACGGCAACGTCGTCGAATACAAAGCCGAAGCAGGCGACACGCTCTCGCACATCGCCGGCAAGATCATGGGCAGCAGCAATCGCGAGAACGTCGCCGCGATCGTCGCGGCCAATCCGTCACTGAAGGATAACCCCGATCGAATCATCGTCGGCCGAAAATACCTGATCCCGACGTCGGCCGGTGCGGCAGCCGCGCCGGCGCCGATGAGTGTTGTGAACAGCCCGGTTGTCAGCGTGCCGCCCCAATCGCCGGCGACGACGGACAACGCGAACGCTGCGACACCGTCATCCCGCGAACTCGGTGAGTTCTGGTACACCGTGAAGCCCGGCGAAAGTCTCTGGCGCATCGCGACGGATCAATGCGGCAAAGCCAGCGCCGTCGCCGCGATCAAAGAGTTGAACAGGGATGTGCTGAAGGGCCCCGATCACGATCAGGTGCAAGTCGGAATGAAGATCCGCCTGCCGGGAAAGCCGATCGCGCAGGCGACTGGGAACTAACATCATCGCCAACGAGGGGTGGGAAATCCCGCCGCTAAACGAAGCCCATGCTCAAGCTGCTCATCTGCCTTGTCTCAGCACTGTTCATCAGCGTGGCGCTGCTGCAACTTCGTCAGCAGCGGCTTGAGCTGAACTACCAGGCCAACCGTCTGCACAATCAAATCGAAGAACATCAGGCGAAGCTGTGGGATCAGCAGCTTCAGATTGCCGTGTACACCGCGCCGAACGCGATCAGTCGCACGGTGGGACAACAGAAGCTGGACATGGTGCCCCAATCACCGATGCCCGCCCGCAAGCAGAACTGGATCGATGTCAAGAACGATCCGGATGCGGAGTGAAGAGTCGTCGAACGAATCACGCGCCACAAAAAGCGACGTCATCCTGAGCGGTACGCCGCGAAGGATCTCGCCTCCTACGTCAAGCCAGATCCTTCGCGAAGTACCACTCAGGATGACAACCTTCCAATTCATCTCACCCGCTGCGACTGACCGATAACACATTATCGGACCCGGGAGACTCTCACCCATGATCACGTTTTCACCACTTCGCGCCGCGATTGTGATGTGCTCGATCGGCACTCTGCTGCTCACGCTGCTCGGCCGCGTCGGATATCTCCAAACGTATGGCCGCGAGAAGACCGTTCGTCGCGCGGAGCGCCAGCAACATCAGAACGAGATTCTCGAATCTCGCCGCGGAAGCATCTACGACTGCAACGGCATGCTGATGGCCGGCACCGTGCAGAGCACGTCGCTGTTCATCGATCCGAAGTTCATGCAGGAAGAATTCCAGGCGAACGGACGCAGCCTGACCGAGATGGACAAGGCGATCGAGAAACTCGCCCGCCTGCTTGACAAAGATCCGTTCGAAATGAGCCAGCTCCTCGGTGATCGCTACACCAGCCGCTACATCCGCGTGGCCGATCATCTCGACGAACGCACGGTGGCCGAGATCGAAAAGATGAAGCTGCCGGGCGTTGGGTTCACGCCGATGAACGAGCGGTATTATCCGATGGGCTCGATCGCCGCGCACGTGCTGGGCGGTGTTGGTGGCGAAGGAAAAGGCCTTGAAGGACTCGAGCTGAAGTTCGAAAAACAGCTCGCCGGTCGGAACGGCTTCAAGACCACGTTGAAAGACGCGCGACGGCGCCCGATCTCAGTTGCCGCGGATGATTATCTGCCGCCGCAGAACGGGCAACATCTGATGCTGACGATCGATTCGAGCATCCAGATGATCGCCGAACAGGAACTGGCGAAAGCCTGCGAGGAATTCAGCGCGAAGCGTGGCGAAGTCGTGATCATGGATCCGAAAACCGGGGACGTCCTGGCGCTCGCAAACTGGCCGGCGTTCAATCCGCAGAACTTGGAAGATTCAACGCCGGATATTCGCCGCAATCGCGCGCTGGTCGATCCGTACGAGCCCGGTTCAACGATCAAACCGTTCATCGCCGGACCTGCACTTCAGTGGAACATCACGCGCGTGAACGAAGTCTTCCCGATTCACGGCCCGGTCTGGATCACCCCGTATGGCCGGCGCATCACTGACGTGCACGGATATGACAAACTCGCCTTCTGGGATGTGCTGGTAAAGTCCAGCAACATCGGCATGTCGATGCTTGGCGCGCGAATGGGGAACCAGAAACTGCACGACGCGCTGACGCGCTTTGGGTTCAATCGACCGACCGGCATCGAACTGCCGGGCGAAGATCCC
>JACMJD010000082.1 GCA_014380825.1 Phycisphaerae bacterium
AAGATCGCGCTCGAGTCGAACGTCGAGCTGAACCCGTTCCCGGCGAACACCTCCTGCTTGTAAATACTCTGAGCCCTGGCCGACGCGACGAGGGACAAAACAAGAACGACCGCGCACAAACACTTTCGCATAGCCCACTCCTGGAATGACGAGAAGCGCGCACCGAGACCGGATCTGATTGAAACCCCGCGCGATGTAACCCGGAAAAGAGGCGAGCTCCTCGATGAAAAAAGCAGCGCTGAGCCGACAGCGTACGCTCCTCGCGGCCGGCATTTCAAGAGAATAATCGCGCACTGGCGATACATTTTGCCAATGCCTATTGGCTTGATGCATCGGTCAGTTGCTTGCCCCCGTGACGCTGCTCACGTGCCCGACGGTTTCGTGGACGGCTCGCCGGCGGGTTTCCGGATGACTCCCGTCGCGCGGAAATCCTCCAGGTTCTTATCCGTCAGCACGTTGATGCCGACGTTGAGCACGGGCGTTTGCTCGGCCGGGCCGCGCGCAGCGCCGCGGCATTCGTTGGCAAGCACTTCGATTGACGTGTAGCCGGCGCGATACGAATCCTGGATGATCGACGAGTGAATCGTCCCCGCCGCGATTGCCGCCTGCGTCTCGCCGGTCTCGTCGAAGCCAACCACTTTCACCTTGTCCGCTCGGTCAACCTGCTTCATCGCCTCAAGCGCGGCGGGCGCGCTGTAGCTGAACAGACCAATCACGCCCTTCACTTCCGGATGTGCCTACAGTGCCGCGGCGATTGTCTCCACCGCTTTTTCCGGAACACCGCCGTCGGTCACGGTGGTGACGATCGTGTACTTCGAGCCCTTCAGTTCTGCATCGGTTGGATCGGCCGTGCGAGCGCGATCGAACCCGCGATCGAGCAATCCGTCTATCACGCACTGCCGGCGGTCGCGCCCATGCTGCATCTGCGTGCTGCCGACCGAGATCAACACCGGCCCGCCGTCCGGAAGCGCTTCGCGCAGCTCATCGGCCACCACGTGCCCGGCCGCATAGTTGTCAATGCTGATGAACCGGCGGCGATTCGTCTCCGGCGCATCCGTGTCGAATGTGACGAGCGGAATCTTCCCCGACGCTTCATCAAGGATCGCCTTCTGCGCCACGGCGTCGTTCGGGCTGATCGCGATTCCATCGAGCCCGCCAGAATCCAGCAGTTGACGGATGTGCCTGGTCTGCTCCTCAACGGTCGGCTTGGACTTGATGATCGTCAGCTCGATGTCCTGCTCGTTCGCATAATCCTGCGCGCCGCGCAACAGCGGCTGCCAGAACGGATCTTCCGTCCACGTGACCAGCGCCAACTTCAAATGTCGCGGCCCACGCTCGCGGACGAACGCGAAGTAGACGAGCAGCGCTACGGCCAGCAGGAGCACGATGATCAGGCTCATCCGCGCGCCGCGGCCAGAGCTTCGCGGCGGCGACGATGACTGCGACAACGTTGGCGGAATGGTTGGATCCGACATGGAGTTCTCCGGCAAAACTGTTCGACCGCTCGCAGAAATGCAGACACCCAAGGATACCGCGCGGCCACGATCAACGCATAAACGTTCGATCAGTGGTTACAATCCAAGGCCCGTGCACCCCTCGCGAACCACTGTGCGACCGTCCCGAACACCCGCCGCGCCCTCCGCCGACACCCGCCCAACCGTCGTTTGACGCACGCGATTTTCCCGACGTCCATCGCCTCGATTTCCGCATCCCTCGGCCCGGCCAACATTTGTCGCTGAGACGATATTGGCCGATCGGGTGTTTTCGGGAATTTTCGGGAATCGCTCCGTGTGGTGCTGTTCCAACGCGACCAAAACAAGCTTTCAAAGCCAGACCAGGCGCGGGCTTAAGCCGGTCTGGTCTTCATCGGAGACCGCGCGCAACCGATCCTCCACATATACTGCGTGCGCTGCGCGCCAGACGTGCGGATCGCGCAGCGCAAAACGCGTTTCCGCATTTCCAGCGCGCCAGCGTACTCACAATTTTTTATTTTCCGTTTTCGCGCGCTGCGCGCCGGCGTCGCGCCAGGCGCAGCGCAAGCCGATCCGCTGATCTGCCCTTTTCAGGTCACCGATTCCCACGCTCAATTTGAATCGTGGCCCGAACAGGGCGATGGTCAATGCTCGGGCGTGAGATATGAATAGATCAGTCCACGAACGAACGTCGTTCGCGAGACGAAAGGGAATCGAGAACAGCCGCGTCACTTCGAAACAAGGAGCAATGCCATGTTGAAAATGAACGCGAATCGGAAACAGACGACCCAATCGAACTCGCACAAATCGGCCACGATGTTCGAACCGCTGGAACAGCGGCGAATGATGAGCACGTCGCTGCAAGCGCCGGCGCCGTACGATCCAAACAACTCGCCACCGGTCTTGCACGCCCCACCGACCGCCAAGGTCGATGCCGCAGACTACATCGTTTGGACGTGATTGGATTTCGGGGATCAAAAGGCAATCTGAATAAGAACCGGGTCGTTGCTGAATGGAAACAATCAGCAACGACCCGTTCTGTTTTCTCTCGATCGCTTATCTCGCGCGGAGCACTCCGATCGGCGTCACGCGTAGAATTCGCCTCGCGTCAGGCGGATACTGCATTCACCAGAATGCCGCCCGGGTCGCGGAACCACATGTGTTGCTTTGACGGGTTGTTCGGATCGTCGCGGAAGAACTCGATCGTTCCGCCGCCGTCGATCACGCGCTGGCGAAGCGCGGGCAGATCGTCGGTCTCGATTTGCAGGCACAATTCCGCGCGCTCGCGCGGCGGCGGCTCCCACGAAACCACGTAACACCCAAACGCCGACGGTGACAGAACGGTAAATTCAGGCGCGACCGACCGGCCGGCAAAACCCAGCGACTGGTAAAACCGCGCAACACTCTCGTTCGCGTCGGCGCGCGTATTAATCGCCACGTTAGGAAGGATTTTCACGTGCATCCCGGCGTTCTATCCGCGCTTAACGATCCCGTCGATAGCCGCTGTATCCGCGACGATCACTACCACCCGCCATTTCGATACAATCTCAAATCTACACCCCAACTTGCCTGCACCTCCAATGAATTGAATGTTATGGTTTGTGGATACCGAAGCCCTCAATGCCGGACCGTCATCCTCGCCGTTCCCGCTTGCGCTGGTCGCGCCCAAGGCGATCGTGG
>JACMJD010000083.1 GCA_014380825.1 Phycisphaerae bacterium
AAACCCTCCAGCGCATCCTCAAGCCGTATCAACTGCCGATGGATCGGCTGACGCTCGAAGCGACGGAACGCGGCATGATCGGCGAGGACATCGGCCTGTCGCGCGAAGTCATGGATTCGCTGCGCGGCCTCGGTGCGCAGATCGCCCTCGACGATTTCGGCACCGGCTACTCCTCGCTCGCATACCTGCACACCTTCGAATTCGATGCGATCAAGATCGACGCGTCGTTCGTGCGGCGGATCGGCGTCGACTCGGTCAGCGCGGGCGTGCTCGACGCCATCATCGATCTCGGCCACGCCCTGAATGTGACCATCGTCGCGGAGGGCGTTGAGAAGCCGCACCAACTCGAGTTCCTCCGCAAGCGCGGCGTACATGCAGCGCAAGGCTGGCTCTTCGCCAAGGCCATGCCTGCAGCAGCATTCATCGAGTTCGTGCGGAAATCCGCGGCGAAGTAGTTGAGCGCGATCCGGTGCCACGGCCCATCGGCGCGGCAGAGCAATGAGTTGCACATGACGGCAACGTTCGCCGATGGGCCGTGCGAACGGCGACATCGGCACTCAAATTGTGAATGTGTCGATGCTCGCACGGCTCACCGGCTGCAAATCATTTCGCTGCGCACGCGATTCCTCAGCCGGTGAACCGTGGCACCGATGCTTTCTGTTTTGTGCGTTCTGCTTTCTGCTTTACCATTTCCTGTATGCCTTCCCGCATCCGCCTCGTCCATTGGCATCCCGCAGAAGCGATCGAGCGCGCTGCGCGTCTGCGATCAATGGGTTTTGTCGTCGATGCCGAGCCGCTGGGCGACGGCGCGAGCATGAAAGCCCTGCGCAGCGAGCCGCCCGACGCGATCGTCATTGATCTGTCGCGCTTGCCTTCGCATGGCCGCACGCTCGCGTTCGTGCTTCGCAATTCGAAATCGACGCGCGGAATTCCTCTGGTGTTCGTTGAAGGCGAAGGCGGCAAACTCAAACGCGTCCGCGACATGCTGCCCGATGCGATGTACACGACATGGGCGAAGATCGAGAAGGACATTCGCAAGGCGATCGCGAATCCGCCGCGCGAGCCGATCGTGCCGAAATCCACTTCAGGAGGATACTCAGGCACGCCTTTGCCGAAAAAATTCGGCATCAAAGAGAGTTCGACGATCGGCTTCATCGGCGCGCCGAAGGACTTCGAGAAGACGCTTGGCCAGTTGCCCGCCGGCGCGAAGATCATCCGCGAGCCGCGCATCAAATGCGATGTGATACTGTGCTTCGCCGTGATGAAAAAAGAACTCATGCCGCGCATGAAGAAGGCGATGAAACTCTCAGCCGACAGCGGTCTGTGGTTGATCTGGCCGAAGAAGTCCAGCGGCGTGCCGAGCGATCTGTCGGAGGATGTCGTGCGGAACGCCGGCCTCGGAGCAGGCTGGGTCGATTTCAAAGTCGCAGCGATCGACGCGACGTGGTCGGGGCATAAGTTCGCGAAGCGTGATCGGGTTCGGAAGAAATGAACCACAGAGGCACAGAGACACAGAGAGAAAAGCAAGATCGAACAGAGCAAAATGCACAAGACCGACGGCGCATCGCTGCAACCTCCACTCTGTGTCTCTGTGCCTCTGTGGTTCAAGATCGCTAGAGTGCCGCAATGGACAACCCCTACGTCCGCTTCCGCGGCCAGCCGCTGACGCTCAACGACTATCTCGCGATCGACCGCACCGTCCTCGCTAACGAGCGCACGCTGCTGTCGTACACGCGCACCGCCCTCACGCTCCTGGTCATCGGCGGAACAGCCCTCAAGTTCTTCGATTCCCTCTGGATGGAAATCGTCGGCGTGATGTTCATGCTCGCCGCTCTCGCGACATTCATCATCGGCTGGCGACGCTACCAGCACATGCGCGCGTACGTCGGCGCGGCGTTGGAACAGCGCGTCACCGATCCCGTCGCAAAGGCCAAAGAAGCGGCATGAAGAGAAAAAGGAACCACGGAGACACGGAGACACGGAGAAAGAGAATTGTGTCAGCGCTCGGCTCCTTTCGCATGATGAGACTGTGAGGCAAGCGCCGCTGTTCCACCTCTCGTGCTTTCTCCGTGTCTCCGTGTCTCCGTGGTTATTTCGTTGGCGCTCTTGTGAGTCACTACATGTCTGACAAACCAACCTACTCCGTCGGTTCAATCGCCTGGCATGATCTCGCCGTCGCCGATGCCCCGCGCGTGCGCGACTTCTACAAAGCCGTCGTCGGCTGGAGCGATTCCGCCGTGCCGATGAACGGCGATGGAAAGAAATACGACGACTACGGCATGCACGATCCTTCGTCAGGCGAGATGATCGCCGGCGTCTGTCACGCGCGAGGCACAAACGCCGACCTGCCGCCGCAATGGCTGATGTACGTCGTCGTCGCGAACGTCAATGACAGCATCGCTGCATGCAAGCGTCTCGGCGGGAAAGTGATCGCTGGTCCGCGCGGCCTCATGGGCGGCACGTTCTGCGTGGTGCAGGACCCCGCCGGCGCGGTCATTGCACTGTGGCAGACAGGCGGGGCGCAGTAGGGCATCTTGGAACCGCGCGGGCTGGAACGTGGGCAAGCGC
>JACMJD010000084.1 GCA_014380825.1 Phycisphaerae bacterium
AGCGCGTCAAGAAACATCGTTGTCATAATTGGGGTTCGGGATAGCCCATGATTATCAGTGTCTTGCGTAATTCTCTGCCGCAGGAACGCGATGTCAAGCGAATGAATTTGACTCAATGCAGGAATCGGGCCGGACACAAGATTTTGTGTCCACTTCATTCCCACCGGGTACACACAAGTCATCCACAGCTTGTGCCTTGCGCCCCGCCCCGCAGGCCCATCGGGGGGCACGCAGAGTGGACGCAGAACTGCTTTTTTCAAGCCACTTGATTCGTTTTTCGCGAGCCACAAATCGGGTACCACGAAGGACGCCGGGACGAACCCGGTAGTTAGCAAACCCCGCTTGAAAGGAGATTGAACCATGACTGTTGTGCGCTACGAGCCCTGGGCCCTGCTGAACCGACTGCGCCGCGAGCTCGATGATTCTTTCGAACCCGCGGTCCGCGACGCGTCCTGGACGCCGGCCGTCGACATTCACGAAGAAGCGAAACAGTTCGTCGTGCACGCGGATCTCCCGGGCGTGAAGCCCACGGACATCGAGATCACCGCCGAGAAGGGCGTGCTGAGCCTGCGCGGCGTCCGCAACTTCGAACAGAAGAGCGATGATGGCCACTACTCGCGCGTCGAGCGTGTGAACGGCAAGTTCGTCCGCACATTCACGCTGCCCGAGAACGTCGCGACGGATCAGATCAATGCGAAGTTCAAGGATGGCGTTCTCGAGCTCACGATCCCGAAGATCGCGAAGGTCGAGGCGCGGCGGATCGAAGTTCAGGCTGCCTGACGCGTCTGCGTGATTGGGTCAGGCACCGTTCCCCTCGGTGCGACTGGCCTGCCTGAAACGGGCGATGTCGAAAGACATCGCCTTTCCAGGGCTACGCCCACGACGGAAAACGCCGCCCTAAAGGGGCGGCGTCCGTGAAAAATTATCTGGCGCCGCCGAGAATGCGCGCTGGCAGCGTGATGATCCCGCGCAGCAATCCGAACACGCCTTCCACTGCGATGCCCAACAACCGGAACGGCAGCGTCAGCAGCCACACGATCGGCCACAGCAGCAGCGCCAGCAGAGCCACTGGCCAGCAAAACACCAGCAGCAGGAGCCACAAGAGAAACTTGATCATTGATTGAGTATCCTCCGAGTCATGTCATTTCACGCAAAAAGACCCGCGAAAATCGCCCTTGCGATCGTAGCCTCAGCCCTGACTCTGTCGAGTCACGCCGCCCTGCCTTCGGCAGTCGGCGACACGCCGATGCCGTCACTGGCGCCGATGGTCAAGCGGGTCACTCCCGCGGTCGTGAACATCGCCACCCGCGGAACCGTCCGCGAACGTTCGCCCCAGAATCCGCTGCTCGAGGATCCCTTCTTCCGTCGGTTCTTCGACATCCCGGAGATGGGCCCCCGTGAGCGCCAGTTCCAGAGCGCAGGTTCCGGCGTCATCTTTGATGCAAAGAACGGGTATATCGTTACAAACGCCCATGTCGTTGATAACGCGACTGAAATCACAATCACCTTGCAGGATGGCCGCGATCTGACCGCGACCGTGGTCGGCAGCGACGTCCCTTCCGATGTCGCGGTGCTCAAGGTGCCGACCGAAAATCTCACGCAGATCGCGCTCGGCGACTCCGCGAAGATCGAACAGGGCGATTTCGTCGTGGCGATCGGCAATCCGTTCGGACTGCAGCACACCGTCACGTCCGGCATCGTGAGCGGTCTCGGCCGCTCCGGTATCAATCCCGACGGCTATGAAGACTTCATCCAGACAGACGCGTCGATCAACCCGGGCAACTCGGGCGGCGCGCTCGTGAATCTCCGCGGCGAGCTCGTCGGCATCAACAGCGCAATCCTCTCGCGCTCGGGCGGCAACATCGGCATCGGCTTCGCGATCCCGGTGAACATGGCCCGCAGCATCATGGACCAGCTCATCACCTACGGCTCCGTCAAGCGCGGGTTGTTAGGCGTGAACATCCAGACGCTGACGCCGGATACGTCGAAAGCGCTGTCGCTGCCCGCGACGACGCAGGGCGTGATCGTCACGCAGGTCACCGAGGACTCGGCCGCCGCGAAGGCCGGCATCAAACCGGGCGACGTGATCACCTCGATCAACGGCGCCAGCATCAAGTCGAACTCCGAGCTGCGCAACGCGATCGGCCTCTCGCGCATCGGCGAAAACCTCGACGTCGCGCTGATCCGCGATCGCAAGCCGCAGCGCGTGACCGCCGTGATCGTCGACATCCCGCAGACGACGACCGCCGCCGCGAAGAAAGCCGCCGAAGCC
>JACMJD010000085.1 GCA_014380825.1 Phycisphaerae bacterium
CGGCAAACCCGTCGTCTCCGAGATCACGGCGCTTGCCGGCGTCGCAGAGCAGGACATTCTCAAATTCGCGGCGTCCGCTGAACTCTTCAGCGAACACCCGCTCGCAAAAGCGATCGTCAATTCCGCGCGCGGTCGTCAAATCCAGATTCTCGAGCCGTCGAGCTTCAGCAACGAGCCGGGACTTGGGGTGCGCGCGACTGTAGACGGTCATTCCATTTTGGTTGGCAGCGAACCACTGCTCCGTAGCACGGGTTTCCAACCCGTGCATGGGTTGAAAACCCATGCTACTGGTAGCGCTGTCTACGTCGCGCGCGATGACGCGCTCATCGGGCTGATCATCTTGACCGACGAGCTCAAACCCGACTCCGCCGACGCGATCAAAGAGATGCATCGGATGAAACTGCGCACGGTGCTTCTCACCGGCGACAATCGCGCGACCGCCGAGGCGATTGCGAAGGTGCTTCATATCGATGACGTGCGCGCGGAAGTGAAGCCGGGCGAGAAGGCGCGCGTCGTGAAGGAACTTCAATCGAGCGGCGCACGCGTCGCGATGGTGGGCGATGGCATCAACGACGCGCCGGCGCTCGCGCAGGCAGACCTGGGCATCGCAATCGGCTCCGGCTCCGATATCGCCAAGGAAACCGGCGGGATCGTGCTCGTGGGCGGCAGCGTGCGCGGCGTGGCGACGTCGATCAAGCTCGGACGCGCCACGATGCGCAAGGTGCGGCAGAATCTGTTTCTCGCGTTCATCTACAACGTGCTGGCGATCCCGCTGGCGGCATTCGGGTTGCTCAATCCGCTGCTCGCCGCCGCCGCGATGGCGTTGTCGGATGTCACTGTGA
This sequence comes from Phycisphaerae bacterium, assembly GCA_014380825.1. The sequence goes on from JACMJD010000085.1 coordinate 843, forward strand.
TCGGCAACGCACTGTTGCTCCGCCGCAGCGACATCGATCGCGGAAATTGATTCATGTGAGATTGCTTCAATTTGCACTTGACGCGACACCGGGCCGTGGCTTCAATACCGCCACTTTCGCGGCGCGGCGCTGTGCAACTCCGTTTTAGCGCTTGGCCGGGGCAGCAACAGGACACCTTATGAATATCGATCTTGAATTGACCGGCAGCGCGCTGTTGCTGTTGGAACCCGAAACCGAACTCGATCCGGCTATCGACCCCGCGCTTTTCCCCCAAGCCGCCAAGAAGAAGCCGCGCGGTGAAGAGGAAGAAGAAAAGGCCGACGAAGACGAAACCGAAGACGACGCCGAAACTCCCGCCAAGGGAGAAGAGGACGAGGAAGAAGAGGACGAGGAGGAGGCGGCCGGCTTCGAAGGTGAAGAACTGGAAGACGAAGACGCGGATGAAGATCTAGACGAAGATGAAGATGAGGACGAAGACGAAGACGATGAGGATGAAGAAGAAGATGAGTTCGATGATCCTGACGACGATGACGACGACTTCGACGACGATGACGACGAAGAGTTCGATGCGGACGATGAATGATCAGCAGGCAGAGCATGAAAGCATTTCTGCCCACTGCCGTCTGCCCATCGACTGCTATTCGTCGTGCCCGCCCTGCCTTCTCGCTTTGATCTTCCCGCGATGTTTCTTGTGATCGAGCCGGCGCTGCTTCGCGGCGCGTCCCGGCTTGGTCTTGCGACGCACCTTCGGTTCCGCCATCGCGGCCACGAGAAGCTCGCGGAGGCGCTCCAGGTTCTCGATGCGATTTCGTTCCTGGGAGCGGTGGATTTCGCTGACGAAATGAAGTTCGCGATCTTTCGTCAAGCGTCGTCCGGCCGCTTGCTCCAGGCGCGCCAGCGCGCGATGGGTGAGATGCGGCGACAAATCACTCAGCGCGATCCACAGCTCGGCCTTGGTGTTGACCTTGTTAACGTTTTGCCCACCCGGCCCGCTGCTGCGGGAGAATTGCGTGCGCAGCGCGCTGGCCGGCACGCGGACGCGCGGGGCGAGCTCGATGCCGCCCCCGCTTTCACCACTGCAGATGGGTGAGAATTTGTCGTTTGCGTCGAACATCATCGTCCTTCAAAGACCATTTGATCCAGGCCGCTGAAGCCGAGTACTTCGTGCGAATAGAACGGCTCGGCATGCCTGGTGGCGATTCGGTTGCCGAAATACGCGGAAATCGTCTTCACCATTTCCGCCAGCCCGCCGCCTGCGCCCATGCCTTGCGATTCGTAGCAGGCGCACGCCTTCATCTTGATGTCGATCTGATCGGAAATGTCGATGCAGAAGCTCGGCTGAAAACTCATTCGCAGGTGCGTGCAGAAATAGTAGATGATGCGCTTGGGGCTCCAGGGCTCGCCGGGAATATTTGATTTGGTGAGCTTCGCATCGAAGCGCGCGTCTTCCGCGATCTTCGTCACGGCCACGTGATCCGGATGCGCATCGAGCGGGTACGGGACGAACAGCGCATCCGGCCGGTGAACGCGAATGACAGCGGCGAGCTTATGACGCGATTCGATGTCGTGGATGACTTCGCGATTTTTTAGTCCGAGTAGCGTGCGTTGCACGCCCAGAATCACGGCTGCTGAAGCAGCCTCGCCGGCGCGCTTTTCGACGGTGCCGTGCGGCGTGGGTTCGCCGTTGGTCATGTCGATGATGTGAACTTTGTGGCCCTGCTGTACCAGCCGTGCGATCGTGCCGCCCATGCCCAGTTCCTGGTCGTCCGGATGCGGGCCGATGACGAGAAATGATGCCATGATTACCTCGTGGCATGGGCGCCTCGCCCATGCGCGTAAACCGCTTCCAGCGCGTCCACCATCACGTTCGCATCAAATCGCGACAACGCGAACGCGCGGCCGCGCGTTCCCAGCTTCTTCCGCAATTCCATATCGCGTGCCAGCAGTGCAATCTTCGCCGCCAGTTGATTTTTGTCGAATGGCGGCAGCGCGTAGCCGGTTTCGCCTTCGATGAGCGCTTCGCGGTTGCCGTCAATGTCGTAAGTGATGACCGGCTTTTCCGCCAGCGAACCTTGCGGCAGCGCGCGGGCCAAACCTTCTCGGCGTGATGGATGAACTAGGATATCCATCGCGTGCGTTAATTGCGGTATTTTCTCCGGCGGGACCAATCCGGTCAGGATAAATCGATCGGTCAATCCCATCTGCGCGATGCGTCGCTTGAATGATTCGCGGAGCAAGCCGTCACCGATCCAGAGGAACTTCAACGTTGGAAATGTCGCGCACAGTTTTGGCGCGATGTCCAGCAGGTCATCGTGACCTTTGAGCTCGAATAGACGCGCGATCGTGCCGACCGCGATGTCTTCATCCCGCAATCCAAGCTCGCGACGAACGACGTCACGCGGAATCGGTGGATTCAGGAACGGCGCCGTTTGCATACCGCTGTACACGGTGAGGTACTGACCGGGTCTTCCGACTCCGGCTAACAAAGACTGCTCGCGCATTGCGTCCGCGACACAGACGATTTTGTGAGTGATCGGTGCGGTAACCTTCTCGAGCGTCTTGTAGATGAAGTTCGCGGCGCGCGAGGTGGATGCGGTGAACGCCAGTCCGTGAATCGTGTGTACGATGAACCGGCACTTCGCGCGATGCGCCGCCCAGCGTCCGATGATGCCGGCTTTGCTGGAATGCGTGTGGACGACATCGGGGTTCAGCTCGGTCAGCACAGTCTTCAAGCGTCGATATGTCCGGAAATCTTTGGAGACCGAGATCGCGCGGCGCATCTCGTCGACCACAATAACGCGGTAGCCATAGCTTTTCGCGCGATCGATCAATGACCCTTCCGGACTGATCGCCGGGCCCGTGATCAGCGTGACATCATGCGCGCGATCATGCTGGCCCTCGCAGGAGAGCAGGGTGTTCTCCTGCGCGCCGCCGAGGATCAGGCGAGTGATGATGTGGACGATTTTCATGTGCGCGTCGCGTGGACTGTGAAGTTAAGAGCAACGCACCAGAATGCAAATCAGCGGGCGCGGTTGCTCTTTCCGAGTGACGCGAATCAGGCATCAGAACAAAAACACCGGGGCGATGCAGGTTGCATCGCCCCGGCGGGCTACGAAAAGGGGGGTTTGTGATCGGTTGTCGGTGCCCTTCTATTTCTCCCGACAACCGCTTGATCTCATTTCCCGCTTGATCACTTAACCGTGATGATGTGTTGCGGCTTCTTCACCTGGATGTTTCGCTGGCCGGAGTTGTTGTTCCATTCGTAGAAGTCCCAAGTCGCCAGGTACAGCCGGGTGGCGCCTTTCGGGACAATGAACTCCTGTCGCACGCCGCCGCTGTTCTTGCCGTCGCCGATGAAGAAGATCTGCTTCAGCTTCGGGTTCAGCTCGGTGAAGTTACGGCTCGCTTCGGTCGTGAAGTTCAAGCTCGTCGGCGCGCCGCTCGTGTTCGGCTGCGTGTCGTCGAGGAACAATCCCACCAGAGCGTTGATCGGCGCGGTCACATCCGAGATCCCATTTTCCGAGCCGTTGGTGTTGTGACCGATGTCGGCCAGTTCACCATCGGGCTGGAAGTCGTCCAGGCCGGGGTCGTGGCGGACGACACCGCTGATCGAGTCGAAGGTCAGGGTGTCGCCTTCGACCAGCGGCATGGTCACCGAGAGCGGAGATTGGCGCGGATTGTTCGCAGTGCCGGCGAAGTCCGGGCTGTTGTGCGGGTTGTTGTTGCTGGCGATCGCGCCCTTGGGCATTCCAGCCAGGAACGGGTTGGCCGTGCCGGGGACGTTCTGATCGACATTGAGCTTCGGGATCAGCATGGCGTAGCTGTTGACGGTCGCATCGCAACTCTTCTGTCCGATGATTTTGCCGAAGAGCAACGGCACGGCCGTGCCGCGGTTGGCGGTTCGTCGCAGCGTGACGTGCACGCAGTTCGCGTTCGTGATCGCCATGCCGGTGAGCTTCGTGAACGTCTTTTTCTTCGTATCCCACTTACCGAACTCAATGTCGGCGGCGGGATCGAGCGTGATCGGCGTGCCGTCGGCTGTATTCGTTTTCGAATAGTAGACGGCGAATGCGATTGCACTGTTGACGTCGGGCAGCTCCGCGGCCGCGGCGCGGGCAGCGCCGTCCGCGGCGTGTTGCAGCTCCGCCTTGGTGACCTGCACGCGGCCAAGGTCGACGCCCAGCGAGCAGATCGCCGTTAGCGCGACCATTGCGAAGGTCATGTAGTAAATGACCACGCCCCGAGCGCGGCGGTTGTACATGGAAGCAGCTTGAGACACGTTGTTCGACGCGGTGTTCGACGCATTGCACATCGAGCCGGGCGTCAAAAGATTCTTGGACATTTCGTAGCCCTCCTATGACCAAGATTTTGTCTCAGGGAAGTCAAGCGGGAAGGAAATCGGAAGACTTATCGCGGGTTGTCGGACGTGGAAGTGATCGACCTGTGAGGCGTGCGCGATTTAACCGC
>JACMJD010000086.1 GCA_014380825.1 Phycisphaerae bacterium
CACCGCGGCGGCGGGGATCATCTTGCAGTACACCGGGCCGGTGTATTGCGCGCTGTTCGCGTGGTTCTTTCAGCGCCGCGCGATCGGGCCGCGCACGACCGTCGCGCTGATCATCGCGATGATCGGCGTTGCGATCATGCTCATCGGCGGCGAGCATGGGAACGATCTTCGCGGGCCGATCTACGGCGCCATCTCCGGCGTGGCGTTTGGCGCGTTGATCCTCACGCTGGAGCTTGTTAATCGCTCGAAATCCGGCGAGCCGGTCAATCCGTTTCTGGTCGTCACCCTGAATAATCTGGGCACGGCACTAATCGTCTTGCCGATCGCCCTTCGGTTTGGGAAGATTACCGCCGAGCCGTGGCAGATCGCAGCCGTGGCGGCGACCGGGATCGTGCAGCTTGCGGCACCGTACGTTTTGTTCGTGCTGGCGCTGCGTCGAGTCGAACCGGTCGATGCGTCGCTGCTGATCTTGCTCGAGCCGGTCCTGAATCCGGTGTGGGTGTGGCTCGCGGTGGGCGAGCGACCGGATACCGCAACGTTTATTGGCGGATTCGCAATTATTACGGCGATGATCATCGAAGCGACGAAACGAAATCGCGCGGAATCCGCAAACGCTGCCTTCACAGAAACCGCCGCGTAACGCGATAATCACATACGAGAAGCTGCACCGATGCCTTACATCGTTCTGGCGGACAAGAATCAGGAGATCGATCGCCGCGAGCTCAGCGAAGCGGTGACGATCGGCCGTTCGCTGGAATGCGGCATCCAGATTCGCGACCCGCTGCTCTCGCGTCAGCATTGCCGGATCGAGCCGATGGGCTCAACCTGGGTGCTCACCGATCTCAACAGTCGCAACGGCACGTTCATCAATCACGGCGCGCGCGTGATGCAGCATGTGCTGGAGGAAGGCGACGTGCTGCGCATCGGCCGCGTACGGTTGTGCTTCCGCGCCGGCGCGTTCGTGCCCGGCCCGCCGCGCACCACGTACAGCAAGATGATGCGTCCGAGCGATCCGGTCGAAGCGCTTTCGGGGACGGTGATGGGCTTCGTCGTTACCGATGTGGACATGGAAGAGGAATCGCGCATCAGCGGATTCCCAATCCCCAAACCGCAGCCGCCGGATCCTGCCGGCTATCGCCGCGAGAACGTGCAGGCGATGGTCGCGCAGATGTCGTCCACGTCGGGGGACGAAGCCGCCGAAACGGGCGAGACGCGAAAAGTCGCGCGGCAGTTGCCGCAGCCGAAGGTGAAGCAGCCGCGCACGGTTGTGAAAACCTCGGTTCACAAATCCGTTGCTCCGCCGCCAAAACCATCCACACCCGCGGCGAAGCCAGAACCAATTGTCGAAAAGCCCGTCGCAGTCGCACAGGCGCGAAAACGCCCACTGGAGCGCTGTTGCGCGTGGGTTGCGATCGGCGCGGCCGCCGCGATCTACCTCATCGCCATGTATGTGATTATTCAGGGATGATCCCGCGTGGGATAACCCCGCGTGCTACGGCGCGGGTTCAATGACAGCGCTCATCGAACCGGCGCACGATGCGATGCGCGGATCGGCGCCGAATGCGAGAATCTGATCGCGCTTAAGCTCCGCCAGCTCGCGATGCGTCGTCATCACAATCGCGCGGCCCTGCGAATCGACCTGTCGCGCAAGCTGATACCCGCGCGGCTCGGGATGGCCGAACACCCGACGCAGCATCATCACCACGTAGTCGTAGGTGTGATGATCATCATCCAACAGCACGACGTTGTATGGCGGGAGCTTCTGATTCTTTTGTTGAGCATGGGGAGCGGCCTTGGTGACCTTCTTCGTCTCGGTGGCGACGGCTGTGTTCCCCGCAGGCGGGCTATCGGGAGCAGGCAAACCAACAGACTCTTCGTGGGCCATGCTTCCAGTTCTACCGCTGGCCAGGCATCCGACCAACGGGAAATCCGCGCGGATTGTGAGCGTCCGCGCCCAGCGATTAGGATGAGCCACGAGGATGCGATCCACGTCCCATACATTCGCTGTTTTCGCGTGGACTTTGGCCTGCGGCGCGACGACCGCGCTCGCGTGCCTGCGATCGACGCTGGACGAGCGCTCGATCCAATGGGCGACTGCCATCGTCGAGGCTCGCCTTGAATCGATTGGCGAAGTCACGGATTCGACGCAGACGTGCACGTTCAAGGTGAGCGAATCCTTCGATGGTTCTATGAAGCCCGGCGAGTCATTTCGAATCGTCCGAACCTTCGCCGACGATGCGCCGCCGTCGCGTTGTCCGGTCTCGCTTAGGGGCAAGCAACATGGCGATCGGTTCGTGCTTCTGATCCGGCACGCCAAAGCCGAAGGTCAGGTGACGATCGTTCACATGCTGAATCGCGCCGAGTTCGATGAAGCCGCGATCGCGGATCTGAAATCGCGCATCGTCGATGTTCGTCACGCGGAAGAAACCGGCACCGACGAGGCCATTGCCGCGCAAACTGCCGCGCTGGCAAGCGCACAGGATGCGGTGGAAGCGGCAGAGGCCGAGAAAACGCTGCTGCAATTCGGTCCGCGCTCAATCGATGCGTTGACGAAGAAGCTCGACGAACCCGATCTCACCGACGCCGGGCGGACGCGCGTGAAACGCGTGATCGCCGAGCTGACGCCCCCGCCTGAGCCGAGCGAACCGCGTGACTGATTTTTCATTTTCAAGTGAGCAGCCGCGCGAATCGCGCTGGCCCGATGCGCTGGCGGTGGCCATCGGGACGCTCATCACGCTGGTCGTCAGCGGTTACCAGTTCGGGCGCGGCAATCACACCGTCTACCTGCTCGAAGGTCTGCGCATCACCGATCCGACGTTGTTCCGCAATGATTGGTTCGTCACCTCGACGCTTCAGTATC
>JACMJD010000087.1 GCA_014380825.1 Phycisphaerae bacterium
AGCCGTGCGCATCGCGCAGGCCGGCCAGCTCGTTCCAGTTTTTGCCGCCGTCGGTGGTCTTGAACATGGCGGCGTCTTCAACACCCGCGTACACGGTGTTCGGATCGGAGAGGGAGGGTTCCAGATGCCAGACGCGTTTGAATTCCCACGGATGCTGCGTGCCATCGTACCATTGGTGCGTCGTCAGCGGCCTGCCGGTTTCCGGCGACACGTCGTAGACGAACTTGTTACTCTCAGCCTTGGGCATGCCTTCAGTGGTTGCGCCGGTCGTCGGTTCGCTCGGATCGTGCGCAGGACCGTCAGGCACCGGCGCTTCGGGCTTGGGCGTGCCGGGCTGAAGCCACGTTTTTCCGCCGTCGTCGGAGCGCTGGATGATCTGCCCGAACCAGCCGCTGGATTGCGACGCGTAAATCCGATTCGGATCCACCGGCGAGCCCTTCATGTGATAGATCTCCCACCCGCCGAAGTGCGGGCCGGTGACGTTCCACTTCTGTCGCTTGCCGTCGGAGGTACAGATGAATGCGCCTTTTTTCGTGCCGACCAATACGCGTACGGAACTCATGTCTCGACTCCTTGTCTTCCCAGCATTTGTTCATTTTCGAAGCGGAAGCAGCTCACGCAATCGCGGATCGCGAAGAAAAATCCCAAGCCAGATGATGATGCCGAATGCAACATGCAGATAAATCGGTTCGCCGAGGCGCACGTGCGTGGCGATCGCGCCGCCGAGATATCCGGTCATCAGGATCGCGCCCAGCACGGCGGTTTTTGGAATGAGGTACACGATCGTGCAAACCAGTTCGAGAACGCCGATCGGAAATCCATATCGCGCCGGCCAGCCGAGGTGCTCGAAGCCTTCGGTGACGGCGGGGTTTCTGATCAGCTTTCCGCTTGCGCTGAACAGGAACAGCAAACCTGGAATGACGCTGAGTACCCAGCCGATCCAATATGCTTTCTTCGAGACGGGCGGTGTGTTTGTCATAAGAATCTCTTACGCGGTGGCCGGGCTTTCGACAATCGACTTCAACTTCGTCAGTCCCTGATCAAACTGCCCGCCGACCATCTTGTCCATGTTGCAGAACATGCCCATGGCTTTGAACATGAAATTGTTCTTGCCCTGCATCGCCCAATTGACGGTTGTCTGTCCACCTTGCGGGACGAACGTGAACAGCGCGGTGTTCGTCGCCTTGAACGGTTTGAGGAATTCGAGCTTGAACCGGACGAGCTCGTTCGGCCGACTTTCCGTGATTGTCATGCGGCCTTCGCCCACTTGCTTGTTGCCTTGCCACGCATACATCGAACCCGCGCCGGTCGGCGTGCCTTCGTACGTTCGTTTCATATTCGGATCGAGATTCTCCCACGGCGACCACGCTTGCCATTTGCGCAAATCGTTCACATGATCGAACACGACATTCGGCGGGGCGTTCATCGTGGCCGAGCGCTCGACGCGAAAGGTTGGCGGGCGCATCGCGACGGTCACGATAAACAACACGACGATCACGGCCAGCGCGATCAGAATGTAGACAAGCATGCTGCGTGTTCTCCAGTTGGACGACCATTTCTCTACGCTCGGTTATATCTTCGTCAAATATTCCTCCAGCCGCGACAGCGTCTGATTTCCGCCCTCGTCGATCACATGAACCGCTTCAACCCCGCCACCCGACGCACGTCGGCGATCTGTCCGCAGTGCTGCATATTGTGCAACGCGATGAGCAGAAACGTATTGCCGACCGTCTTCATCGCGTCTTCGAATCCTGGCGGAACCCATGCGGGGGCGCGGTCGAGCGCGGCCTCGCCCATCTCGTTGAGCAGCTTGAGGTTGCCTGCTCGTAGCTCGCGGTATTGTTTGAGGATCTCATCGAACGGCGGATATTTCGCCGGATCGTTCGACGGCTGCGTGCCCATCGCGAACAGCGGCGCCCAATGCTCAAGCGGATGCGGATCGCCGCGCACGATGCGGCGCAGGCCGCCTTCGATGAAGGCGAGATGTCCGAGCAGCCAGATTGCGTGTCCACCGTCGCCGCCGGGTGCGCCAGGCGTCGCTCGAGTCATCGGTTTATCGCGAAGTTCGCCGGCCAAGCGTTCGGTGAGCTGCCCCGTCATCTGTAACGACCCACGAATCAAGTCAATCGCTTTCATGATTCACAACTCCCGGAAGATGCTCGTTGAAGCATCCAGTTCCTCACGCGCCGCGCCGCAAGGAAGAACAGGGCGGAGACACACACGCTCAGCAACGCCGTTCGCAAATGAGCCGCCGCGGACATCGAGATTCCGACGCCTAGCAGCGCGAGATACGCCGCGACACACGCCGGACATTTCGGAATCAGCGCTAGCATTGCGCCGGGCGCGAGCCAACCGACGACTTCGGCGCCGCGCCGGCAGCAGGATTGGGTATTCATGCAGTTGCCTCCGCCGCAGCGCAGCCGCAGAAGGATTTCGCCCCCGATTTCTCCGCCGGCGCGAAGCGTGGCCAATACGGTTTATCCGGATCTGCGAACTCGCCGCCGTTGTAGCGGTCGTGGTGACGCACCCATTCCATGCTGAAGCCGAGCTTGTCCTCGTCTCGGCCCTTGGGCACGAGATCGAGCAGCGTGTAGGTGCCGACCAGTTGATCGAGTCCACGCGCGTAAACCGAATACGTGTGGAAGATTTCTCCAGTCGCCGGTTCCTTGTAGAACACGCTGGCGCCGGGCGCTTCGTCGCTGGGGAACTTCTGCATCGTGTAGTTATAGTCCACTTTGCCGCTGGCCTTCTGGGCGGGCGTGAACGACACGTGGTAGTCGTAATTGAAATCGCTGCCGTTCGACGAGACCCACGGGATGCGCCACCCCATGCGTTTCTGAAACGCCTGGATTTTCGTCAGCGGCGCACGCGAGATGAGCACCAGCGACACATCCCGAGCCGACAGGTGTGGCACCGCGCCATCGAGATGGTCGGTGACGAACGAGCAGCTCGGGCAGCCCTCTTTCCACTCCGGGCCGTACATGAAGTGGTAGACGATAAGCTGGCTCTTTTCGCCGAACAGTTCGGCCAGCGTGACTTTTCCGTGCGGCGCGTCGAAGACGTAATCCGCTTCGACGCGCACCCACGGAAGATCGCGCCGTTGGCGCGCCAGCTCATCGCGCTGGCGTGTGAGTTGCTTCTCCTTCGCGAGCAGCTCGCGTCGAGTCTCGATCCATTGTTCCCTCGATACGATCTGGTGAATGTTCATAGCTGTCTCCAATTGAGCAATTCGAATCACCGTTTCCCCTTGCGCGACTCGGCGATCTGCTTGATGCGTTTCAGCCCGTGTTCCCAACCTTCGGGCATGCCGTCGCGCAGTTCCTGCGGCAGCAGGCCCATCGCTTTGTGAACGAAGGACAAGCGCGTGCCGTCGCCTTCGGGCGTCAGTCGGTATTGCACATGATTGATGGCCGGGAACGACATCGGCATCGGGCCGACCAACTCGAGCAGCTTCGGCGGCTTGATCACCTGAACGTGGCCCCAGAAGTGGCCGGTGTTGTTTCCCAGATCGCGATACCACCGCCCGCCGGGCCACGGTTCGATTTTCATCGGGAAAGGTTTGCCATCCGGCGTTTCGCTCCCGGGGCCGAGTTCTTCCAGAACCGTTTCGAAGGTGATCTCGATCGGCACGGCGATCAGCAGCTCTTTCCGAATCTCCATCGTGTGAATCGATTCCTGCAAACTCGCAGTGGTCGTCGTCGTCATCATGCACTTCCTTTCTCGTTGTTCCGTTTCGATTGTTTCGCCCGTTGCTCGGCCCGTTCCTTGATGCGATTGAGCTGGTGTTCCCAAAAGCGTTCGAACATCTTGGTCCAGTCGTGAATGTTCTTGAGCTTCTCGCCGTTGACGCGATACATGCGTTGCCGTCCTTCGCGCCGCACGCTGACCAGGCCGACTTGCTTCAGCACGCCCAGATGTTTCGACATCATCGGCTGCGGCCAACCGAGCAGCCGGACCAGATCATTCACCGGCATCTCGCGCTGCGCCAACGTCTCCAACACCCGCCGCCGCTTGGGTTCGGCGACCGCGTTGAAGGAGTCGAGTGTGGTGGCTGCACGAGGCATGTTGACATAATATTCCTGTATAGGAATATGTCAAGCCGAAAAAACGACATCAAAGGAAGCGTGGATCACATTCCTTCAAGTTCGTGTACCGGTTGAATATTAATTCTGCCCAGCGACCTGCCCTTCGATGTGACGCGGGAGTTTCCAAGCGTCGAGCATTCCGCTGGCAGGCAGCGGACTTAGATAGTCGGCGGACGACGCGGGGGCGAATCCAAATCGGCCCAGGCGAGAACCTAGCATTCGGACTGAGGACAAACTTGGGCTTGACAGGTAAGCAATTGCTTACGTATAGTGGCGGCATGGTTGTGACTCCCGATCGCGATCCCGATGTGTTCGCCGCGATCAGCCATCGCGCGCGACGCCGGATGCTCGACCTGCTCGCGAAGGAGGACAGTTCCGTCAACGCACTCGCGGGGCACTTCAAGATGAGTCGCCCGGCAGTCTCACAGCACCTCCGCGTCTTGCTCGATTCCGGCCTCGTGACCGAGCAGCGGCACGGCCGCGAACGCCGCTACCACTTTGTTCCCGAACAACTCGGTCCGGTGCGGGATTGGATCGCGCTTTACGAGCGGTTCTGGGACGACCGCCTGCAGCGTCTTCAGAAATTGCTATCCAAAAAGGGCAAAGCATGACCAAGACGATTCGCAGAGAGATTCTGATTTCGCAGCCGCGGGAGCAAGTTTGGCGGGCGATCACCGACAGCGCCACACTCGCCGAGTGGATGTTCCCAAACGACTTCGAGCCACGTGTCGGCCACCATTTTACGTTTCGCGTGCCGGGGAATCCGAAGATGAACTTCGACGGACTGACCGTGCGCTGCGAAGTATTGGCGTGCGAAGCGCCCAGTACCCTTGCCTTTTCCTGGTCCGCCGGCGGACCGGTCGAAAATACACGTGTGAGCTTTCGGCTTGAGGCTGATGGTGACGGCACGCGCGTCCTCTTCGAGCATTCAGGCTTCGACGTCGCCGTGCCCTTCGGCGAACAGGCGTTCGCGGGTGCTGAGTTTGGCTGGGCGAAAATGTTCAAACAGCTCGCTGGCGTGGTCGCGCGCTCGGCGGCTGGGCGCAAATAGGAGTCAACATGAACCAAGGCACCAAACGTAAGATTCTTCGCTCGCTTCACATCGTCTTTAGCATTCCGATCGCAGGTTACGTGTATAGTCCGTTCGAAGACATTCCACAGTACGCAACACCGACACGGTACGTCTTCTTTCCTATACTTGTCCTCACAGGATTTTGGATGTGGAAGGGCCATCTCGTTCGACGACTCTTTTTGAAAGAATCAGCATGAAAAACATGAATAGCAATAAGAAAGAGTTGTCAGCGAAACTGCGTGAGGAACTCCTCAAGACATTGAACGACCGTTTTGAGAAGAACATGAAGCGGCACAAAGGTCTTGACTGGGCGAAAGTGCAGACAAGGCTGGAAGCGAACGCCGACAAGCTGTGGTCGCTCAATGAAATGGAAAAGAGCGGCGGTGAACCAGATGTCGTCGGTCACGATAAAAAGACGGGTGAATACACTTTCTATGATTGCTCAGCGGAAAGTCCTGCTGGTCGCCGAAGTGTTTGTTACGACCGCGAAGGGCTCGAGTCCAGGAAAGAACATAAGCCGAAAAATAACGCGATTGATATGGCTTCCGCCATGGGAATTGAACTCTTGACTGAAGAACGATTTCGAGAGCTTCAGAAGCTTGGACCTTTCGATGAGAAAACGTCGAGCTGGTTGAAGACACCTGCTGATATCCGAAAACTTGGCGGTGCTATCTTTGGTGATTACCGCTTCGGTCGCGTCTTCATTTATCACAACGGCGCACAATCTTACTATGGCGCGAGGGCATTTCGCGGCTCGTTATCTGTGTGAACGTTGCACGGGCAAGCTGGATGCCCTCAATCGAAATGTTCGGAATCCATCTGTGCTGTTGGAAGATTGCCGATCCCCGGCGCGGGTCGCATCCAGGCGCTGCGCTGCCAGTTGTCGGCGGTCTCGGCATCCGTCGCGATGGGCGGCAGCGTGAACAGGAATCGCTCGGCCAGCGCGAAGAGGAAGGGCTCATACATTCCGCGCAGCTCGGCCAGACGCGCGTCGGGGGCACTGTCGTTCAATGTAAACCCGGCATCGTGCAACGCTTTCTGAAGTGCAGCGCGCTGCGCCGGGATCAGTCGAGCCGATCCAACCGTATGCGGGTGTGCCTTGAGCACAAGGCTCAGATCGACGGCCGCATGTCGCGCGATGGCGAACGTGACTTCCGTCTGATAGGTGTTCGCCCGTTTCACTTCGGCCAGTAGCAGCGCGCACGTGTCGAGGATCATCGTCAGCGCCGCCAGCCACGATTGGTTATCGTGCTGCGAGCGGTAATACGTCAGCACCGGAAACGAGAGTTGGATCTCCAACAGCTCCGCCGACCAGCGCTCCCATTCGGCGAGGATCGGATCGATGCCATCAATATTGCCGGAGCGTGCGATGCGCATCAGAAACTGTCCTGCAACCGGCGGCGAACCTGCCCGCGCGTCGAGCAGTCCGATCGTCGTCTCGCGCTGTGAATACGCCTGATACAACACCGGCAGATAGCTGATGATCACGGCGAGAAATCCGAAACCCAAGCCCGATTCCACGACCATCAACGTTCGTCCGATTCGGCCGAGCGGCACGACATCGCCAAGCCCAAGCGTAAAGATCGTTGTGCCGCTCAGGTACAAATACGTCGAGAAGCGGATCGTCTCATCGGGCCCGTGCAGTCGAGTGCCGATCGCCCAGTGCAGCAACGCGAACGCGACCATCAACAGCAGCAGCCAGGTCATCAACAGCCCGAGCATCGACATCGGGCCGAACACGCTGAGGAACGCTTCGCGGCGCCGGCGGCCGCTGAACCGCAAGGCGATCGTGCGCCACAATCGCCACGCGGAGGTGTAATAGAGTCGAGCAAATCGGAAGCGATGCGTGACGCGCCGCGGCTGGATGATGGTCTCAAACGCATCGACCAGCGTGAGCGCGATCAGCGCGAGGCTCAGCAGAACCCAGATGATCCACATGCGTGCTCAGTCTAAGCTGC
>JACMJD010000088.1 GCA_014380825.1 Phycisphaerae bacterium
CAATTCGCACTTTCCGATCTGCGACGCCGCAAGCGGCAGTTATTCGGCAGCTTCCTTCAGCGCCGCGATCGCATCGCGAATATCGTCCAATCGATCCGGTCCGGCTTCGCGCTCGATCACCAGCGGTCCAAAATATCCGACCTCGTGCAACGCATCGAGGAACTTGCGCGCGCGGACTTGACCCTGGCCAAACGGAACTTCGTTGCCCCACCGCATGCGCGGCTGATCGCTGAGCGTCGCGTCCTTGATATGCACGTGCCGGATGTGCCGGCCAAGGATGCGGATCGCGTCGTGCGGGTCGCCGGCGCCGTAGAGAATCATGTTGGCGGGATCGAAATTCACTTCGACGTTGCGGCGACGCAGATCGTTCAGAAACTGGAGCAGCTCCGGCGCGGTCTCCTGGCCGGTCTCCATCAGCAGCGCAACTTCCTGTGCCGCCAGCGCGTCGGCGACTTCTCCAACCCGCGACAGCATCTTCTCGTAGCCGGCGTCGCTTGACGCCGGCACGAAACCAATGTGCGTGGTGACCGCGGCCAAACCCAGCTCGCGCGCCAACTTCGCGGCGGCGATCGTTTCGTCGCGACGAACTTCCCACGTCGAATCCGGCAGATATCCGCCGGTCTTTCGGATGATCGCGATCGTCGAATAGTCTTCGCCCGCGAAACCGATCATGCCAGCCGTGAGCTGCAATCCCGATTCGCGCAGCACGCGCAGCTCGCCGGCGCGCGTCTCTTCGTTCGCGTTGATCAGCGGCCGCAGCGCGAGCTGAATATGTTCGAGCCCGACCTGTCGCACGCTCGCGACCAGCTCGCTCATGTTCGCCGGCTGAAGCGACCAACTGCACACGCCGATTTTGTGACCTGCGATTTCCATTTTAGTTTGCAAACTCGGTCCACGAACTTGCGTTCGTGGCTACGAACGTCGCGTCGAAAACGCGCGGACAAACTTTTACCAGATCATCTGTCCGTCCGCTTCACTTCGTCGCATCCATATTTGAGATAACGTTTCTTCATCCACCGCACGCCGAACAGATCGGCGATCCCGACGAACGCGCGGTTGCCAAAGCCGTATTTCGCGGTTCCGGCGAATCGCGCCGAGTGTTTGACCGGCGTTTCCAGCACCGTGTAGCCTCGCATTTTGACGAGCGTCGGAAAATATCGATGCGCGCCGCGGAATAGTTTGATGCCCTTGATCGCGTGCGCGC
Source organism: Phycisphaerae bacterium (assembly GCA_014380825.1). The sequence goes on from JACMJD010000088.1 coordinate 1,205, forward strand.
GATAGATCTTCAGGCTGCTGGCCGAGTCGTTGACCGTTTCCTGGGTGATCCAGTTGCGGATGCGATTGGCCTGACGCGATTGCCATTTGCGAAACGCCGTGTCCTGCCGATCCTTCCGCCAGCCGCTGACCATGTCGACTTGCTTGTCTTCGAGCAGATCGAGCAATCGCGGGAGTTCTTCCGGATCGTTCTGCAAGTCGGCATCGATCGTCGCGATGTATTTTCCGCGCGCCGCTGCAAACCCCGCTTCGAAGCCGGCGGACTGTCCGGCGTTCTTTTGCATTCGGATGACCCGAAGCCACGGATATCTTGCCAGTCCGTCGGCCAACAGCTTCGGCGAATCATCGGTGCTGCCGTCATCGACGATCAGCACTTCGAATGTTTTTCCACGCGCCGCCAGCGGCGCGAGTGACGACTCGACGCGGCTCAGCAGCGTTGGAATATTTTCCTGCTCGTTGTACGCCGGGATCACGAGCGAGAGGTCAGGAGATTGATCTTCCATGATTTCAGCAGCCATGCGAATACGTGCGCCCCGCCAATGCCCAGCGCCGCGCCGGCGACCGTGTCGCTGAGCCAGTGCGCGTTTTCCGCGAATCGTTCGACCGCGACAACGCCGGCGATCGAATACCACAACCACTGCCAGCGCGGCCATAAGATACCCAGCGCCGCCGCCGTCGCAAACGCGAGCGTCGCGTGACCGGATGGAAAGCACAGATTTTTGGCGAAACTCAAAGGGTGCAGCTCGAAGGGCGCGAGGTGTCCGGGATTCTCTTCGAGTTTGTACGGACGCGTTCTCCCGACCAGCCATTTGATCGGTTCGTTGAGCGCCGCGCTGGCAGTCGTCAGCACGATGAACAGCCCTGCGCGAAGTCGATCGGGATGCAAGCATGCGACGGCGGCCGCCACCAGCGCCGTAAATCCGAACCAACCCGGGGCTGTGAGCACATCGCGCAGCCATAGATGCGTGCGGACGAAATTTGCAAAACCAGCCGCGTGCATCGCGCGCGCCACTGCCAGATCCATCGTGGCGGCCAGCACAATCGCGACGATCGCCGTAATTGAGAAAAGAAGTACTGACCGTCGGTTCAAAACAGATCGCCTCAATGATCGCGTGCTGCGAGCGTGCCGAAGCCCTTGAATCCGTAGCACCGCCAGAGCTTGAATGACTTCACCTCCACACCTGCCACGATAATCGAGATCGGTTTCAACCGCTCGGTGCGCTCGAAGGCGGCTTCGACTTCCTTTGGCAAGCTGCCGCCCTTCCCGACATACACTGCATCAAGGCCGTCCAAGTCCGGATTGTCGTTCAGCCGACGATCAGGCCACATGTCGTACTGCGAAAGTCGCTTGCCGAAATACGGACCCGCACAATACGTCCGCGGCTGGCCGCGCGTGTAGAATGCGGCCTCGGCGGTTTGCTGATAATCGTCGCACAGAATGAACGTTTCCGCTTCGCCCAGGATGTCGCGCTGTCGAGTGATCGCGTCGCCCAGCATTCGCCAACCGCGCACGCGTTCCAGCGGATCGACGTTGGCCAGATCGATCAGCGGCTTTTTCCCTTCGCGATTCACCGCACGCGCGACGGGCTTGAGGATTCGCATCAACATCGTCTCGCTGCGTGAGATGATCATCATCGCGATGCCAACGATAATCGTCGCGTAAACCCACCCGCGCCAACGCTTCCAACTCGCTCGCGAGATGAAGTACGCAGTCAGAATGATCAGCGTGAAATACGCCGGCGCGGGCCAGTTCACCTGAGTTTTTGCGAACAGGCTGTCGAGCAGGTTGAACGAGAAAAACGTCAGACCGATCGAAGCGAGAAACAACATCTGGCGGCGATTCGGATCGTCCCGGCGACGAATCGCGAAAATCACGGCCGCGATCATCAGCACGAACAATGGCGGACCGAGAACCCCGATCTGCGACGCGAGGAATTCAATCGTGCTCGGCCGCAATCTGAATCCGCTCGACGGGCTGGCGCCGGTCGATGTCGCGACGTGCCGGAACGACACCCAATCGTGCTGCGCGTTCCAGATCACGCATGGCGTCAGACATAACAGTGCAACGATCACCGTGATCCAAGGCCACGGCGTTCGCAGAAATTTTCTCGCTGGTGGATCGATTAACAGAAACGTGAGCAGCGACGGCAGCCAGAGCAACGCGCCGTACTTCGCGAGCCCGCCGATTCCGATCGCCAAGCCCATGGCAATCCAGGGCCAGCGCGGTTTGTCCGGATCGAACAGCGCGATCGCCGCGAAATGGGTCGCCAGCGCCCAGGCGAGGAACATCGGCGCGTCGATCGTCATCAAGATCGAGCCGGCGATGAACAGCGGAACCATCGCGCTGAGCAACACCGCGCCCAGCGCGAGCCGGTCACTCTTAAACAGTCGGCGTGTGAGAAAGTAGGTCGTCAGTGCCGTGCCAACACCCAGCAACAGCGCCGGAAACCGCACGCCCGGCATGTTGTCGCCGAAGATCGCGCAGCTCGCACGAATGATTAGCGCGGTGACCGGGCCCTTGCTGTAGTAGCACCAGTCGAGGCGGCGCGACCAATCCCAGTATTGTGCTTCGTCGCCGGACAGATCGATCGGACAGTTTTGGGTGAGATAAAAAACATTGGAGAGGAAGCCGAGCGAGAGGAGGATCGAGAGGATCAGCAGACAGCGGGCGGGAGTGAGCGCATCGAATCGCGAACAGGGGAGTTCAGTTTGCTTATCGAGCACGGATGCGGACATCGTCGGAATGATGCGGGTCGAGGATCGTGATGTCCAACTCGATTCGTCCGCTATCGACTTCCGTCCGAACGATCCGGGTCTTCGCGAATACGCTCTGACGCCGGCGTGTGAGGGTACTCCCGAACACCCGGATCGAACGGCGCGATGCGCGACAAATCCCAAATGCCCAAACGCAATTCATTCCCCCGCCGTCGCAATGCGATTCGTGTAAATCCGCGGATCGAAATTGTACAGCACGTTC
>JACMJD010000089.1 GCA_014380825.1 Phycisphaerae bacterium
CGTGATCATGATCGTGTAGATGCCTTCGGTTCGTACCGAGAGCCACGCGATGCCTGCGGCGCATACGGTGGCAATCAGCACTGCACAAGGAACTACAAGCCACCACGGCCAGTTGAGACTGATTTCGGCCGCGCTGCTCGCACCGAGGATCGCGACCGCGTATCCCGCAATGCCGGCCACCGTCATTTGCGCCAGCGAGACCATGCCGCCATAACCACCGAGAAAGGTCAGCGACAACGCGATCAGTCCAAGCGCGAATGCCTGCGCACCGATCTGAAACGTGATGAAGGGAGATACGACGAATGGAAACACGATCAACGCAACGACAACAACAATCTGCCACGGCGACAGGTTGCTGAACCACTGCCGCGCAGCGAGTGGCCAGTTCGCCCGCTCACGCGCTTCGTGCGGTGCGGTCGCGACGAGTTGCAGATGCGCCGGCAACGCCACGGCCGGAGCTGTTGCACCCGCGGCCATCGCACGCCGCCACTTCGCTGCGCTCATGCCGACCGCCCCCTCGTGTTGCCCGCGCGGGTCATGCGGGCCTTCCCATCAGTCCGCGGGGGCGAAACGCCAGCACGATCACGAGGATCACGAACGTGAACACGACACTGTAGGTCGGCGCGTACGCGAGGCCAAATGTTTCGGCAAGGCCGAGCATCGCCGCGCCGATCGCCGCACCGGCGACACTTCCCATACCGCCGACGATCACGACAATCAGCGATGCGAGAAGAAAGCGCGTGTCTTCACCTGGGACCATCGACAGCTCCACCGCGCCGATCACACCTCCGAGTCCCGCGAGACCCGCGCCGATCGCGAACGTGATCGCGAACACCAGGTTCACGTTGACGCCCGACGCCGACAGCATCGCGCGATCGTCGACGCCGGCGCGAATCATCATGCCGACGCGCGTGCGGTTCAGGAACAGCCACAGCGCAACACCAATCGCGACGCCGAGCACCAGCAGGCTCATTCGATAAGCGGAATACGCGTTGATGATCGGGATGCCGCGAATCGGACCTTTCAGCCATTCGGGCGCTTCCATCTGATGCACTTCGGCGCTGAACACCCACAGCAGGACATCGGCGATCAGGATCGATAGGCCGATCGTGACCATCGTCTGCCGCAAGTCCTGGCCCTGCATGTGACGCAGGATCACCGTTTGAATCAGCAAGCCGACGATGGCTGCGGTCAAAAAACCGGCCACCAATGCGAGGACCCACCAGCCTGTTTTCTCGGCGACGATGAAGCCGACGTAGCCGCCAAGCAGATACAGCGAGCCGTGCGCAAGGTTGACGTTGCGCATCAATCCGAACACCAGCGTGAAGCCGCTTGCGACGATGAAGTAAAGCGACGCCAGCGTCAGACCATTCAGCACCGTTACCAGAAACAGCCGCGTGTTGTCGACCAGGCCCCAAATCGAAAAGGCCAGCAGCACCAGCGCGAGCGCGCTCCAGCCGACGATGTGCGATGTCCGCATCAAGCCGCGGCAGGAGAGTACGACGGCGAGTAAGACGGCGTGCGCGAAGAACGGCTAGCGGCGATTTCGGGTGCCTTGTGAAACACGCCGTCCTTCATGATCGCGAGCAGGCGATTCTTGTCGAGCAGGATCGAAAGATCCGCGAGCGGATCGCCGTCCACCAGCAGCAGATCGGCCAGATAGCCTTCCTTCACTTCGCCGAGCTCGTTGCCCATCAACATGATCTGTCCGCCGTAGCGCGTCGCTGACATCAGCGCGTCCATCGGCGTCATGCCGCAATGTTTGACGAAGTACTGCAGGTCGGTGGCGTTCGTACCGTGCGGTGCCCATGCGAATCCGTAATCGCCGCCGGGCAGCACGCGAATGCCGCGTTTGTGCATCGCTTTCATCGACTCGGTCGCCGCGGCGAGCTCTTCCTCGTAGCCCATCTCACGCGCCTTCGCGGGCGGGATGCCGTACGCGGTGCCCTCCTGCAGCAGCTTGAAGATCACCGAGAGCCCGGGCGCGACGAAGATTTTGTTCTTGTTCGCTTCGAGCAGATCGAGCGCTTCGTTGTCGGTGTAGCTGGCGTGGTAGATAACTTCGCAGCCAAGCCGCACCGCTTGCTTGACTGAGTCCGCGCTTCGCGCATGGACGGCCACTCGCTTGCCGCGCAGCGTCGCCTCTTCGACAGCGACCTTCACTTCGGCGTCGGTCATCCACGTGGTCTTGGCGTTCGCGTGCGGCAACAGGTTGTCACCCGACAGAATGAGCTTGAACGATTCGACGCCGTACTGCAGGAACATCAGGCACACGCGACTCATGACTTC
>JACMJD010000090.1 GCA_014380825.1 Phycisphaerae bacterium
CTCCGAAGGCTCGGTGCTCGATCCGATCGTCGCGGTTCGCCGGCGAATCACGCTGGATCCGAACGAAAGCGCCCGCGTCGACATCGTCACCGGAATGGCCGAGACGCGCGAAGCAGCAGCGGGTCTGATCGAAAAATATCACGATCGTCGCCTCGCTGATCGCGTGCTGGAATTGTCCTGGACGCATTCTCAGGTTGTCCTCCGTCAGCTCAACGCGACCGAGACTGAAGCGCAGCTTTACGCGCGCCTGGCGTCGAACGTCCTGTACGCCACGCCCGCGCGGCGGGCGAACTCCGGCATCATCACGCGCAACCGTCGCGGCCAATCCGGATTGTGGGGCTACGGGATCAGCGGCGATCTGCCGATCGTCCTGCTGCGCATCGCCGACCAGGCGAAGCTCGATATCGTTCGCCAGGCCGTGCAGGCGCACGCGTATTGGCGCTTGAAGGGTCTGACGGTTGACCTCGTCATCTGGAACGAAGATCCCAGCGGATACCGCCAGCAGTTGCAGGACATGATCCTCGGCATGATTACCGCCGGCACCGAGGCGCAGCTCGTCGATCGGCCGGGCGGGATCTTTGTGCGCCGCGCCGATCAGATCGCTGAAGAAGACAAAGTCCTTCTGCAAGCGGTCGCGCGCGTGATTCTCACCGACAGCGCCGGAACGCTCGCCGAGCAGATCGAGAAGCGCCCAAGCACGCGCGAAACGGTTGGCCGATTCATTCCGACGCGATTGAAGAAAACCGAAAACGTACCCGTTGCCGTCGAATTGCTCGATCGCGATCTGATCTACTTCAACGGTACCGGCGGGTTCACGCGCGATGGTCGCGAATACGTTATCAGCACCGTGCCCGAGCGCGTCACGCCCGCGCCGTGGTGCAACGTGCTGGCGAATCCGACGTTCGGCAGCGTCGTCACTGAATCAGGCGGCGGTTACACGTTCGCCGAGAATGCACACGAATTTCGGCTCACGCCCTGGTACAACGATCCGGTTTCCGACACAGCGGGCGAGGCGTTTTACATCCGCGACGAAGAGACCGGGCGATTCTGGTCGCCTTCTCCGCTGCCTGCGCGCGGGCCGATGCCGTACACGACTCGACATGGCTTTGGCTACAGCGTCTTCGAGTACGACGAGAACGGCATCAGATCGGAGATGTGGCAGTACGTCGGCGTCGCCAGCCCGCTGAAGTTCGTGTCGATTCGCATTCGCAATTCCTCCGGCCGACCGCGCCGATTGTCTGTCAGCGGATTTGTCGAATGGGTGCTGGGCGATTTGCGCCCCAAAACGCTGATGCACATCGTCAGCGAGATCGACACGCGCACCGGCGCCTTGTTCGCGCGAAACACATACAACACCGAATTCCCCGACCGCGTCGCGTTCTTCGATTGCAGCGAGACGACCCGGTCCGTTAGCGGCGACCGTCAGGAATTCGTCGGCCGCAACGGTTCGCTCGCAAATCCCGCCGCGATGGGCCGAACCAAGCTCGCCGGTCGCGTCGGTGCCAACATGGATCCTTGCGCGGCGATGCAGACGACCATCGAACTCAACGAAGGTCAGGAAAAGGAAGTCGTCTTCATCCTCGGTTGCGGGCGCGATGAGAACGAAGCGCGCACGCTCGTGCAGCGTTTTCGCGGCGTGCCGAACGCGCGACGCGAGCTCGACGCCGTCTGGAATTACTGGGGCCGCACGCTCGGCACGGTCAACGTCGTCACGCCCGAAGACACGCTGAACATTCTCGCCAACGGGTGGCTCCAGTATCAGGTGCTCGCGTGCCGCATGTGGGCACGCAGCGGGTTTTATCAATCCGGCGGCGCGTTCGGTTTCCGCGATCAATTGCAGGATGCGATGTCGCTGCTCTACGCCGAGCCGCGACTTTATCGCGAGCACATCCTGCGATGCGCATCTCGCCAGTTCCGCATGGGCGACGTGCAGCATTGGTGGCATCCTCCAACCGGACGCGGCGTGCGGACGCATTTCTCGGACGACTATCTCTGGCTGCCGTACGCCGTTTGCCGTTACGTCCTGAGCACCGGCGACACGGGCGTGCTCAATGAGAAGTCGAACTACATCGAAGGTCGGCCGGTGAACCCCGATGAAGAAAGCTACTACGATCTGCCCGCGCGGCTTGATGAAAGCGGCACGCTCTACGACCACTGCGTGCGCGCGATCGAATACGGCCTGAAGTTCGGCGAGCACGGACTGCCGCTCATGGGTTGCGGCGACTGGAACGACGGCATGAACCTCGTCGGCGAACACGGGAAAGGCGAAAGCGTCTGGCTCGCGTTTTTCCTGTGCGACGTGCTGCGAGAGTTTTCGGCGCTTGCGAAGAATCGTGGCGACACGACGTTCGCCGCGCGCTGCACGAGCGAGATGGAGAAACTTCGCAACAACATCGAGACGCAGGCGTGGGACGGCGCATGGTATCGTCGCGCCTACTTCGACAACGGCGAGCCGCTCGGTTCGGCCACCAACATGGAATGTCAGATCGATTCGCTCCCGCAGAGCTGGGCGATCCTGTCCGCGGTCGGCGATCCCGCTCGCGCGCGGCAAGCGCTGGCGGCTGTCGACGCGCGGCTTGTTCGTCGCGATGCGCAACTCATTCAGTTGTTCGATCCGCCTTTCGATAAATCGCCGCAGAATCCGGGCTACATCAAGGGCTACGTCCCCGGTGTGCGCGAGAACGGCGGACAGTACACGCACGCCGCCGTCTGGACCGTCATGGCGTTCGCGCTCAGCGGCGACGTCGAACGCGCGTGGGAACTGTGGCAGATCATCAACCCCATCAACCACGGCGATCGAGTCGACAAGATCGCGACGTACAAAGTCGAACCGTACGTAGTGGCCGCCGACGTGTATGGCGTCGCCCCGCACACGGGCCGCGGCGGCTGGACTTGGTACACCGGCTCAGCGGGCTGGATGTATCGATTGCTGATGGAATCGTTCCTGGGCCTGCGATTGACCGTCGACAAATTACACTTCGACCCGCGCGTGCCGCCGAGCTGGAAGGAATTCACGGTCCACTATCGCTATCGCGAGACCGTTCATCACATCGTCGTGAAGTTCGAAGGCGCCGGACGCGTCGTGCAGCGCGTGCTGCTGGATGGCGTCGAACAACCCGACAAATCGGTGCAGATGGTCGACGACCATCGCGAGCATCATGCGGAAGTGTTCATCGGATGACGGGCAGGCTCGGGGCGTCAGAGTTGCCAGCGCAGAAGCCCCGCGAGATGCTCGATGGCCTTTTCCTGGAGTGGGCGGGACTTCCAGGCCTCAAGTGTTATCTGCTTCGACCGTGTCTTGTCCTGCTCAAAACACTGCGTCTGGTGTGCCGCAAGGTCGCGGTCGTAAACGTTCAGATTCGCCTCGTCGTTCAGGCGGAACGATCGATTGTCGAAATTGGTTGAGCCCACCGAAACCCATAGATCGTCGACGATGACGACCTTGCAGTGATACATCGTCGGCTGGTATTCAAAAATATCCACGCCTGCTTCAAGCAATGGACCCCATCGCGATCGTGATGCCCGGCGGACGGTTTGCGTGTCGATGTTTTTGCCCGGCACAATGATTTCTACCCGCACGCCGCGCTTGCGTGCGGCGACAATCGCGTCGATGGTCAGATCATCGGGCACGAAATACGCCGTCCCCAGACGGATCGAATGCGCCGCCGCTGTGATCGACAGTAGATACATCAGGCGGACGGATTCGGCGCCCTCCTCCGGCGAGCTCTGAAACACCTGCGCCGGCGATTCACCTTCCGGCTCGAGCTTGGGAAAATATTCATCCCCGTGCAGCACGCACGCTTCGGTCGTCATCCAGTTGTCCATGAAAGCCGACTGCATCTGCGCGACGGCGGGGCCTTCCAGCTTAAAGTGCGAATCCCGCCAATGGTCCGCATCTTGCGCATTTCCCAGCCATTCGTCGGCGATGCCAACGCCCCCGGTAAATCCAATCCTTCCATCAATCACGAGCAACTTGCGATGTGTGCGATTGTTAATCCGGCTCACGTTGTACCAGCGCAGCGGATGGTAGCGCTCGACGGACGCGCCGGCGTCGGTCATCATCCTGAGCAATTGCTCATCCACCTTGTTGCTGCCAAGCCAATCGAGGAGCACGTGAACTTTGACGCCGGCGCGGGCACGTTCGGTCAGCGCGCTTGCGAACTCGCCGCCGATCTTCCCAGACCAGTAAATGAATGTTTCGAACGTGATCGTCTTGCGCGCCGATCGGATTCCGTCCAGCATGGCGGGGAAGATTTGATCGCCGTTGATAAGCGGCGTGATCTTGTTGCCCTGCAAGATGGCCGGCGGAAGCAGGTTCCCGACAGATCGCAAAAACTGTTCCTCATCAACTTTATACAAATGATTGAGTTCATGGCGCACGGTCTTCTCGGGCGTGATGAACTGCCGCACAATCATGATCAGCAGATACGTGCCGATCGCGGTCGTCAGAACGATAAGCCAAACAGGCATGCGATCGACCTTTCAAAAGCGGTGGTGCCAAGCGCGTCCACTGGCCGGGCACCGCTCGACCGCCGGCGCCGGGCACGCAGGAGCGTATTCGTAAGCCGCTCCGCGCAGCAACCGACGTTTAGCGCTCTTTGCCTGATTTTCATGTCCTATCACACGTCGGATCCAGCTCGATGTCGCATGCTTCGTTGCAGTGTGTAGAATCCCGTGCCGGCGCGCTTAAACTTGCTTGAAGCGCATCGTAACGCACACGTTTGGAGTTTGAATTTCCATGGAGCCTTTTGACTTTGTTAATCGAGCGAACGCCGATTTCATCGATCGGCTATTCGAGCAGTATCGAAAAGATCCCCGTTCGGTCAGCGAGCAGTGGCAAGCGTTCTTCGCCGGGTTTCAGTCCGGTGTGAATCGATCGGAAGCGGCCTCGACCGACTTCGCGGCTCGGGCGCAGGTTGAGCCCACCGTGCCGCTGACGATGGGCGTGTTTGACCTGGTTCACACGTACCGCGAAATCGGGCACTTCGTCGCCAAGCTCGATCCGCTCGGTCACGATCGGCCGGACCATCCGTTGTTGCATCTCGATAACTTCGGGATGAGCGATGCCGACCTGGATCGCGTCGTCGGGCGCGGAAGTTTTTACGGCCCGACCAACGGAACGCTCAGCGATCTGATCGACAAGCTGCGGCAGACGTATTGCCGCGGGATCGGCGTTGAGTTCATCAACATCTCCGATCGCGATCAACGCGAGTGGCTGCTGCATCGGATGGAGCCGATCCTTAATCGGCCGATGTTCTCAGCCGAAGAGAAGAAGCAAATCCTGTTCGACCTGATCGCCGCCGAGGAGTTTGAGCAATATCTGCATCGCGTGTTCATCGGCGCTAAGCGATTCAGCATCGAAGGTGGCGAATCGCTCGTGCCGGTGCTCAATACGATGGTTGATCACGGCGCGCAAGTCGGCGCCGAGCAGATGATCATGAGCATGGCCCATCGCGGGCGCTTGAACATTCTCGCGCACGTGCTCAACAAGCCGTACGAAGCGATGCTCGCCGAATTCATGGGCACCGCCGCGCACACGCCGGAAATGGGCGACGGCGACGTGAAGTATCACATGGGCTACGCGAACGAGCGTTCGCTGACCAACGGGCTGAAGGCGAAGGTGTCGCTGGTTCCAAATCCGTCGCACCTTGAGCTGATCAACCCGATCATGCAGGGCATCGTGCGCGCCAAGCAGCAGATTTTCGGCGACGCCGGGCGCACGCGCGTGGTGCCGATCGCGATGCACGGTGATGCCGCGTTTACCGGGCAGGGAATTGTCTCAGAGACGTTGAATCTATCTGAGCTGCACGGCTATCGTACGGGCGGCACGATTCACATCATCGTGAACAACCAGATCGGCTTCACCACACCGCCGCAGCAGGAACGGTTCACGCCGTATGCGACCGACATCGCCAAAACGATTCAGGCGCCGATCTTCCACGTGAACGGCGACGATCCCGAAGCATGTGTACACGCTGCACGGTTGGCCATCGGTTTCCGGCAGGAATTCAAGCAGGACGTGATGATCGACTTGTGGTGCTACCGACGTCACGGCCACAACGAGCAGGATGAGCCGGAGTTCACGC
>JACMJD010000091.1 GCA_014380825.1 Phycisphaerae bacterium
GGTCTTGCTGATGCGGCCGAGGTGCTCGGCAGCGAGGCTCGTCTGCGCGGGGTTGCCGCCGGCTTTGAATTCGATGCTGTCCTTGCTCACGCCGCGGTCTTCGAAGTACGTGACGACGGCATCGCGACGAACTTTGAGGTTCTCGTCGTCGGCCGGGACGTTCATGTACACCACAACCATGTTCGACGTGTCATCATCCTTCAACAGCAGGTCGAGCTTGGACTCGCCCAGCGAGTTCAAGTGATCGCCGTCGAAGTGCATCGGCTGAAGCGTCGCATCGGCGCGAGCGCCGGCAGCGGCCTGGGCGGTCATGAAGTTCTGCGTCGAGCGCGCTTCATCATCGGGGAAGAAGTCGGTGACGCTGGACTGGTCGGTCTGGCAGCCGACGATCAGGAGCCCGGCGACGGCCACACCCGCAAACGTGATTTTGTTGATGTTGTTCTGCTTCATTGGAGTTCGTCCTTCTCTCTTCTCTGACGTTCAATGACGTTCGTGTCACTCTGTATCGGTTCTATTCTTTATTCGGTGAACAAGGCGCTTCGCATGAGACCAATTACCGTCGGCCCGGCGAGCACGATAAACGTCGCCGGGAAGATGAACAGCACCAGCGGGAAGCTGAGCTTGACCGACGCCTTGGCGGCCATCTCTTCGGCGGCGTGCTGGCGCTTGGTTCGCAGTGCTTCGGCTTGAATGCGCAACGCGTTGGCGATGCTCGTGCCGAAGCGATCCGCCTGGATCAGCATCGACGCAAGTGACTGCAATCCGTTCGATCCGGTCCGCACGCCAAGATTCTTCAACGATTCGGCGCGGGACAGACCCACGCGGGTTTCCATGTGCGCGATCCCCAGCTCGCGCGACAGGGCCGGATGCGCGATGCCCAGTTCCTGCCCCACCCGCTGCATGGCCGCGTCAACGGTCAGGCCGGCTTCAACGCAGACGACCATCAGGTCAAGCGCATCAGGCAGCGCCAAATTCAGCGACTGCTGATTCGATTTGATCTTCTGCTTCAACCAGAAACGCGGCAGGAAGTACCCGACGAGTCCGCCCAGCGACAGGCCGAGCAGTGTCTGACTCATGAGCCCGCCCACGAAATATCCGATCCCGACGCCGCCCACCATGAAGATGACCTTGGCGGCCGTCACGTAACTCGGCGCCGACGTCGAGTAGATGCCGGCGAAGTTAAGCTGCTTGCGCATCGTCGACTGCTTTTCGCGGCTGGACGGCATGAACGGCTGTGCCGCCTTCTGTGCGATGTTGGTCAGCAATTCCGACCGCGTCGATTCCTGCTGTTGCTGCTGCTCGTTCGCCAGGTTGCCTTCGGTTCCGCCGACGAGACGCTGATGGAGCTTCTCGTCCTTCCCGCCCACGAACAGACGCGAGAGGAAGAATCCGACGGCGGTGATCGCGCCGGCGACGACGATGAAGAATATCAATTGTGAATCCATGGCACTTACCTCGATCGCTTTCAGACGTCTCTTGGAACGATCAGACGCGGATCGTCGTGATCTTCTTGATGCAATACAGGCCCATCATCTGGAACCCGAACGCCACGCCCAGCAGCATCAGGCCCTTGCCGTGTAACAGGACGCTGGCGTAGCTGGGGTTCAAGCTGTAGCTGACGACAAACATAACGGCCGGGAATGCGGTCAGGATGTATCCGGTAAACCGACCTTCGGCAGTCTTGGCTTTCGTGTGGTTCTGGAGCCGCATTCGCCCGCGGATCATTCCGCTGATGTTGCCCAGCACTTCCGACAGATCGCCGCCCGTCTGACGTTGAATCAGCACGGCGGTGACGAAGAATGCGAAGTCGGTGGACTCGATGCGCGTCGACATATCTTTCAGGCAGTCTTCCATCGTCTGACCCAGCGAGTGCTGGTCGTATGCACGACGGAATTCATTAGCGAGAGGCTGCGGGAGCTCTTCGCTCATCATCTGGAGGCCCGTGCTCAAGCTGTGACCCGCGCGCAGGATTCGCGAGAGGAAGTCGAGCGCTTCGGGCAACTGATCGCCGAGCATGCGCTGACGCTTGGCACGCTTCATATTGATAAAGATCACCGGCACGTACGCCGCGACCGCGCCGGCGATGAAACCGGCGACTCCGTTGGCGCTGATCAAAAACGTGATCCCGCCCGCGCTGATCGCGACACCCGCCATCAGCATTAGAAAGCGGTCAATCGACGCATCCGGATAAGCCTGCGTCAGGCGGCGCCCCAGCTTTTGCACCAGGTTGAAGCCGCCGAGCACGCCCATGTTCTGCTGCTGAAGCGTAATGGACCGGTTCTGGCCGCCGGTGGAGTTGTCGCGGTTTTCCACGCTGAGGCGCTGCTTAAGCTTCCGCTTTTCGCGGTCCGTCAGCGTGGCGACAAGCTGCACCGCCAAGAAGACGAACAGTGCCACCGAGAACGCCACCAGAATGGGGATGATCATGCCGTTCATAACTGTGCCCCGCGCGGCCAACGCCGCGCACAAAAGTCTGTTGCCACCAATCAACTGCCTTACACCGGAAACTGCCGCCGCATGAACAGGTCGCCCGGCAGCTTGATTCCCCGATGTTCGATCCGCTCGTACACCTTGGGCCGAATTCCCGTACACAGGAAATGGCCGGTGGTGTTGCCTTCGCTGTCGACGCCAGTCTGCTCGAAGGAGAACAGATCGTGCATCTGGATTTGATCGCCTTCCATGCCGGTGATCTCAGTCACGCGTGTGACCTTTCGCTTGCCGCCGGTCAGACGCGACGCTTGTACGACGATCTGAATCGCGCTGGAAACCTGCTGCCGAAGCGCTCGCATCGGAATATCAAAGCCCGCCATCGCCACCATCACTTCAAGACGCTGGATCGCGTCGCGCGTGTTGTTGGCGTGGACGGTGGTCATCGAGCCATCGTGGCCGGTGTTCATCGCCTGAAGCATGTCCAGCGCTTCGGCGGAACGACACTCACCGATGATCACGCGATCGGGTCGCATACGCAGACAGTTCTTCACAAGGTCGCGCTGGCTGACTTCGCCCTTGCCTTCAATGTTGCTGGGGCGCGTTTCAAGTCGCACGACGTGCGGCTGCTGCAATTGCAGTTCTGCGGCGTCTTCGATCGTGATCACGCGCTCGTCCGCCGGGATATAGCGGCTCAAGCAGTTCAGCAATGTGGTCTTGCCCGAACCGGTTCCGCCGGAGATCAGCACATTGCAGCGCGCCTGCACCGCAGCGGCCAGAAAATCCATGACGGCTGCGGGAAACGCGCCGGCGCGAATCAGGTCTTCGAGCATCATCGGCTTGGCGCCGAACCGGCGAATGCTCATCGCCGGCCCGTCCAGCGCCAACGGCGGGATGATCGCGTTGACGCGGCTGCCGTCCGTTAATCGCGCGTCGACCATCGGGCTGGTCTCGTCGATTCGACGACCCACCACGCCCACGATTCGATCGATGATCTGTCGCAGGTGCGCGTTGTCGCGGAAGCGAACTTCGCTCAGTTCGATTCGGCCTTTACGCTCGACGTAAATGCGGTCCCACTTGTTCACCAGGATGTCGCTGATCGTCGGATCCTTCAGCAGCGTCTCGAGCGGCCCCAGGCCGAACGTTTCGTCCATCACCTCGTCCATGAGGCGTTCCTGCTCCGCGTGATTGAGCAGGCTCTTCTCGTTCTGGCAGAGCTCGCGGATCAGCACACGCACTTCGCTGCGCACCGTTTCGTGCGGA
>JACMJD010000092.1 GCA_014380825.1 Phycisphaerae bacterium
CGACCATCGTGCGATACGCCTCGACCGATTCACGTCGCGCGGCCGGCGTGATTCGATCGACCAGCGGGTGCTCCGGCGCCAACACCATGTAGGTTGCGCCGAACAGCGTGTCCGGCCGAGTGGTGAACACCGTGATCGCCAGGTCTTCGTCGTAATCCTCGTCGACATCCGATGCGCGCTCGGTGGCGGCGACGTTCGCGTCAGGCGGCACGATCGGAAAATCGATCTCCGCGCCGACGCTCCTGCCGATCCAGTTTCGCTGCATCTCCTTCAACGACTCCGGCCACTGGATCAGCTCCAGATCGGCGATCAATCGCTCGGCGTATTTCGTGATGCGCAGCATCCATTGCCGCATCGGTTTCCGCTCGACCGGAAACCCGCCGACTTCGCTCTTGCCGTCGACAATTTCCTCGTTCGCCAGCACCGTGCCCAGACCCGGACACCAGTTCACCGGCGCTTCATCGATGTACGCCAATCGCTGCCCATCGATCACCGCGCGCTGCTCGTCTTCGTTCAATTCCTTCCACGTCCGCTCCAGGCGCACTTCGCCGGCGATCGCTTCCAAGCCTTCCTGCGTGCGATTCAGTTGGATCGAATAATCCGGCGCGACGACGTAGTTCTCGTTGAACAATTCGTTGATCAGATGCGAGATCGGCTTGGCTTTCTGATCGATCGGGTCGAAGTAGCTGTTGAATATCTGAAGGAAGATCCACTGCGTCCATTTGTAGTACTCGGGATCGGTCGTATCGACCTGCCGATCCCAGTCGTAGCTCATGCCCAGCGCCTGGATCTGCTTTCGAAATCGCTCGATGCGCTTGCGCGTGGTTGGCGCCGGATGCTCATTCGTCTTGATCGCATGCTGCTCGGCCGGCAGACCGAAGGCGTCCCAACCCATCGGGTGCAGGACGTTGTAGCCCTTCATCCGCAACATCCGGCAGATGATGTCTGTGGCCGTCTGCTGAATGACGTGGCCAACATGAAGGCCTTCACCGCTGGGGTACGGAAACATATCGAGTACGAACGCTTTGGGCATATCGCCCGCGTCGCCGAGGTCGAGCGCGCGGAACGCCTTGTTCTCCAGCCAATATTGCTGCCACTTCTTCTCGATCGCAGTGAAATTGTAAGCCATCTCGCGCGAATGATACGGAAGGAACGCTCTGGCGTCATCTGCGGGAGTCGGAAGCGGAGAATTGAAGCGTGTCATCCAGAGTGGTACTCCGCGAAGGATCTGGCTCCACGCGTTGGGCTAGATTCTCCGCGGAGTACCGCTCTTGATGACATTGCTCGTGCCCCGATAACCACGGAGACCCACCCCGCAGAAAATTTTCTCTCAATTCACGTGACGGCGTTCCGATAACAAAGGAGAAGGCGGCAGACGCAATTTTGGCGACTGCCGGGAGACGCCGCCATGATGACGCTGGTTACCGATCAATCGCCCGCCCGCGAAACGAATATGAAGATCGAACCGCATTCCGACGGCGCCGAGCGCCGCCGCGGGTTGCGGATCGCGCAGGCTCGGCCGGTGAAGATCTTCGAACACACGACCTCACGTTACTTCCCCGGCGAAACCCAGGATGTGAGCGCCACCGGCCTGCGCATCGAGCTGCCGGTTTCCGCGCCGGTTCGCGCCGGAAAGCTGCTGAGCATCCATGTCGGCCTGAGCCGTTCCGGCGAGACGCTCGCCAATCGACGCCAGATGATCCCGGCACGGGTCATCTGGATCGACCGATCGACCAAGGCCGACAAGACCGGCAACACGATGACCGCGGGAATCGAATTCCTGGCGAGCATCGCGGCGCATCTGGACGCTGCCTGAGCGATCGAATGTTGCCGAAGTGTTCGCGACCTCACAGCCTGAATCGAACAAAATTATCGCGGGACGTGCCGAACAGGGAACGGCACGTCCTGTTTTCGTTTTAAGTGTGCTTTGCGTCGTCACGGTCGCCGCTTTGCTACGATTAGACTGACATGGAATTAGAAGCCCGGCGCTTCGCGCGAAAAATTCTCCTGGTCCACGCGATCCTGCTGTGCATCGTGCTGATGGTGATGGTTGTCGCCGTGCGCGTGCTCTACAGCGGCGCCCGCGGCCGCGCGATCGATCAGGCGAAGCAGAACCAGGAATTGCTTGCGAAGCAGACTGCGCTGGGAATCGAGACGTTTTACGAATCGGTCACCGGTGTCCTGAACTTGCTTCAGCCCACCGAAGGCAGAGCCGACGATCGCCCGTCTGAGACAACCAATGCCGCGACGTGGATGAGCATCCGCGACAAGGCGAACCTGCTGATCATCGTCGATGCGCGCAACGGGATGAAAGTTGTTCGCATGGTTGGCGCAACCGATAACGCGCCCAACGCAACTGCGGTCACCAACGCCGCGCGCGAGTGGTTGCAGACCGTGACCGATCGCGCGATCAGCCCATACGTCCGGCTAAACAACGCGGGCATGCACTTGGTGGCCGTGCCTTTGCGCGGGCAGATGGGCACGCTGATGGTCGCGGTTGTCCCGATCTCGGCGCTGGAGCAGGATGTCCTAGGCAACGTGAATCGCAGCGCGAAAACTTCCGCCACCTTGATCGACGATTCGGGCACGTTCATCGCCGCACCGATTGCCGGCACGGTCGGGCTGAACATTCGCGAGTTCGACGATCCGCGGACGCGGGCGCTCGCGC
>JACMJD010000093.1 GCA_014380825.1 Phycisphaerae bacterium
AGTTCAAGCCGCGAACGCGAAATTCCCAGAAGTCGCTCAACGATGCCGGCGCGATCGTGCAATACGACAAGCAGCGCCTCGTTGGTTTGAACCGCAACGTACCGTTCTTGAACCTCGGACATGACATCCAGGACGGTCGTCACCGCATCGGCCGCGGCGGCGCGGAGGCGATTGTCAGCCGCGCGGCTTTGTCCCGGTCTCGAAAGAACGGCGATCAGGTCTGCCGTCAGTCCCGCGTCAACCGTTGGCTTGCCTCCGTGTTCGGGAAATCGAACGGCGATGCTGAGCACCGGATTCGGCAGCAGCCGCGCTTGACGTGAAGTCGCTTGCGCCTGGCGGACGCGCGCAATCGAGGATTGCACTTGCGGACTTCCCAGAACTGACCGTCGAATGGCATCGTCGATCGTGAGCACATCCGGCGGGCCCGAGCCCTCGTCGATTTGATGTCCAACTTCCGAAAAAACGATCTCACTCTGGAGCCGTGCAGCCCCGGCGGCATCGTTTTCAACGTTGATGCGCGGGGGCGGTCCAACGCACCCGGCGAGCGCGAAGGCGGCGACCGAAACGATTGCCGCCCCTGCGAGGTATCTGTTGTCCATTATCGATCTCAAGTGCGATCTTTGGTGGGACGATCGGCGTGATCAGGAGTGACACGATGATGCCGTCGGAGTCGGGAAGGTGCGCGCAAGCGCAGACCGACTCGAAGGGGCAGGGAAGTATTATGCTATCAGAGGTAAGGACGTAGATGCGGACGCCAGACTCCGGCCGTGGGCGTGCGCCGTGGCAGCGTACCCGCACGGTTGCTGGCATGATGCGGTTAGAAACGCAATTGAGGTCGGAGATTCCACGAACGAGTTGAATGTCGCCGCGTTGCCCTTCGATTCAGGCAATGCATGTCCGATACATTCTGCA
The DNA here is from genome assembly GCA_014380825.1 of Phycisphaerae bacterium. The sequence goes on from JACMJD010000093.1 coordinate 913, forward strand.
AAATCAGTTTCGCTGTGTGTCGCTGCGCAGAACGCTTCACCGCCATCAACTATCGGCGCGCTCGTGATCACACTGCACAAGTCGTCAGTAATTGAATCCAGCGTCGGCGAGCTGCACTCACAAATTGCAAAGACCTGGATGATCACGAGGAGCCAAGCGGAGAATTTGAACGGCAAATCTCTCAAGGCTGGTGACTATATAGCCGTAGCACCAGCTTGTCCAAAGCCTTGGGCTGGTTCGTCGCTATCTTATGGATGAGCGCCGCGGGTCGATGGCGACTGTCCTGGGCAATCGAACCCGTCGACAGACGGTTTTTCATTTGGCTGACTGCGTGGTTGCCGCAGGGACCATTGCCGTCAGCTTGGTCTTCCATTCCGCCGCTTTCATGTCGTGACCCTTGCCAGGTTCGGCGGTATCCCACGCGGTGTACAGCTTCGCGAGGGAGCTGGTGGAATCTCTCTGATATGTGGGCGGGACGCCTGGAGTGGTCGAGAAGATTCGCTGGGCCTCGACCAGCTCGGGTTCGGAATCGGCGAAGCGTTGTTGCTCCAAGAGCAATCGCGCCAGCATCAGCCGGGCGGATCCGGTGCGGGCGTGATCATTGCCGAAGACGCGCTGCGTGCGTTCCACCGCCTCGCGAAGCAGTGGCTCGGCTTCGTTCAGGTTTCCGACTTTCCGTAAAATGTCCGCGTAATTCAGGATCGCGTTGAGCGTGTTGGAGTGATCGTTGCCGCGCACGCGGCGGAACTTTTCCAGCGAGTCACGCAGCATCGGTTCGGCCTCGGCCAGCTTGCCCTGTTCCTTCAGCAGCCGGGCGATGGCGTTCTGCGTGATGAGAGTCTCGGGATGCTCTTCGCCGGAGAGCTTGCGGCGCGCTTCGTACGACTGGCGAAGATACGGTTCGGCTTCGTCGAGCCGGCCCATCACCATCAACATTCCGCCGAAGTTGTTGAGCAGGATCAGGCGGTCCGGGTTATCGTCGCCCCAGATCGGCCGGGAGACTGTCAGCGCTTCCCGATAGAGCGCTTCCGCTTCGGCATACTTGCCACGCGTCCCAAGGAGCTTGGCCAGGAGGCACACACTGCGAAGCGTTTGCTGGTGACTCGTGCCCAGGACGCGCTGTCCGATCTGCAGCGCTTTTCGCTGGCACGACTCGGCGTCTTCCAACTTCCCCTGGTCTAGCAAGACGGTCGCGAGCCCTTCGTAACAGTGGATGACGTTTGGATGTTCGTCGCCTAATGTGCGCCGACACAGATCGAGTGCTTCCCGGTACATCGCTTCCGCATCGGCAAATCGTCCCTGCGTGCGCATGGCCCATGCGACGTTGGACATGCGGTTCGGGACGTCCGGATGCTCTTCGCCGCGGACGCGTCGTATCGCTTCAAGCGATTCGCGATAGTACGCCTCGGCCTCTTTCGCGCGCCCCTGCGAGCTGCGGAGGCCGCCCATGTTGTTGATCCATACGATGACATCCGGATCGTCCTGGCCGAGCACGCGCTTGCCGGTCTCGTACACCTCGGTCCAGGCGCGCTCAGCGTCGTCCAGCTTTCCCTGTTCAATGAGCAGATAGCCATACGTGTTGAGCTGGATCAACGAGTCGCGATCCTCGATACCGCGCACGCGCCTGGCTGTTGCCAAGGCATCGCGTAGGAGCGGTTCCGCTTCAACTTGTTTGCCCTGATCGCGGAGGAAGTTGCCCAAATTGGACATGGAGACCTGCGTCCGCAGGTGATCTTTCCCCAGAACACGCGCGGAGCGTTCCAGCGCTTCGCGGTAAAGCTGCTCGCTTTCCGGCAATTTACCCTGCGCTTCCAACAAATTGCCCATATCGCTGATTCCAATGATCGTTTCGAGATGATCGTCGCCCAGGACTTGGCGCTGTGTTGCCAGCGCATGCTGCTGAAGCGCAGCGCCTTGGTCGTACTTGCCCAACGCCTTGTACAGAACCGCGAGCGTGTGCCGCAGCGATGCGTCCACCGTCGGCTGATTCTTGAACTGCGAATCCACCGCCTTGATCGCGGGCATGAGGATCGTGCGATCGATCAGATCGGCGGCCGTGTCCGTGCTGTTTACCTGATTGAGTTCGCGGGCGAACGATTGAACGCGCGCCTCGCGCTCAACCTCCGGCACGCCGCTCTTTTTGATCGCGGCTGCGAAGCGTTCACGGATGTCGCGCATCAATTCTATCCCCGCGTTGGTCGGGTCGATCTGACTGAGCATCTTGGCTTGGAATTCTGAGACCTCTTTCAACTCATCCGCGCGTTTCTTGGTTTCAGCTTCAGCGACAATCGCGCGATCGCGCTGGGTGCGTGCGATCTTGGCCTGCCATGCGAACGCGATCAGACCGATGAGCAGCGCCGCGGCGACCGCGGATGCGGACCCGACGACCGCCTTGTTGCGCCGAACGAACTTTCGCATGCGATAAACCGTGCTTGGCGGCGCCGCGACGACGGCTTCGCCGCTCAAGTATCGCTTTACATCCATCGCCAAGCCGTTGGCGGTTTCGTATCGGCGCTGGCGGTCTTTCTCCAGTGCCTTCATCACGATCCAGTCGAGCTCGCCGCGCACGAGCTTGCCGAGCTTGCGCGGCTCGGTCATGCGGTGTGCGGCGACGTTCGCGATCGTGTCGGAGTTCTGACTCAGACGTGTACTAGGCTTGGGCGGATCCACTTCGCGGATCATCCGCTGGATCTCACCGTACGCCGCCGAACGCAGCTCTTTACTGTCGAACGGCGTGCAGCCGGTGAGCAGCTCGTACAACAACACGCCGAGCGAATAAACATCTGTTCGCGTGTCGATATCCAGCGATCCTTCGGCCTGCTCCGGACTCATGTATTCCGGCGTGCCGATCAACTGCTTGTGCTCGGTGAACAGCGTCTTCTCTGTGAGCTTGCTGGCGGTCGCCTTGGCGATACCGAAGTCGATCACCTTTGCGCTGGGCCGGCCATCCTGCGTGGCGACGAGCACGTTGCTGGGCTTGATGTCGCGATGGATGATCCCTTTGGTGTGCGCGTGTTGCACCGCGTTACACACTTGCGCGAACAGCTCGAGGCGCGATTCGATGCTTAGGTTGTGCCGGTCGCAGTATTCTTCGATCGGCTCGCCAGTACACAACTCCATCACGAAATACGGTCGGCCGCTCTCGGTCATGCCGGCATCGAAGACCTTGGCGATGTTGGGATGATCCATCATCGCCAGCGCCTGCCGCTCCTGCTCGAAGCGCGCGACGACCTGGCGCGTGTCCATGCCGAGCTTGATGATCTTCAGCGCGACCCTGCGCTTGATCGGTTTTTCCTGCTCGGCCATGAAGACCGTGCCGAAGCCGCCTTCGCCGATGCGTTGCAGGAGCTTGTACGGTCCGATCAACGTGCCGGGTGTTTCGCCGGGCGCGTCCGAAATTGTCGCCGCGGAAGACGGAAATCCGTGCGAGATTTCGGTGGGTGCGGATAGAAAGCGCGCATCCTCTGCGGCTTCGATCATCGCCAGGATACGCTGGCGAAATTCAAGGTCACCGCCGCACTCGCGGTTCAGCAACGACTCGCGCTGATCCGCGGGCGCGGCGATGACCAGGTCAAATACTCGGCGAAGTTGCTCGTGTTTCGCGTCGGGCATGGCGAAATCCCATCAGTGCGCGAGCTGGCGATATGTGCCGTTCGACACGACCATGCGATACTTGGCGGCGTTGAAGATCCATTCCAGCGCCCACGGCTCGGAGCTGATCGCGTCCATCATCGCGGCGCGGCGCTCGCGCGACGGGCAATTGATCGAAACCAGGTGCGAGAAATCCGTGCGGCCGGACACGACGCGATAGCAGTTGATCTTCACATCCTTGAAATCGTGCGCGTCCAGCAGTGCTTTCAGCCCGTCCAGTGCCGTGAGGTAGCCCGCCTCGTCGGTCACCATGACGTTGTTGTTATACACGAAGGCGGCTTCGTTCCGGCCATCGAACCGGACGGCTTTGTATGTGACGTTCTTGCCGAGCTTGCGCACCCTGTTCATATCGACGCGCGCTTTGACCAGCGACAATTCCTGATCGAACGCAGCCCAGTTCGCCGCCATCTTGCTAAACGATTCAGCCGTGCTGACGGCGAAGACCTTGCCCGAATCCGGCCCCGCGGATTCGCCGACGAAGACCTTGATGTAGTTGTCGAGTCCGAACTTCTCCTTCATCGTCTTGTTGTTCTGCGCGACCAACATCGCGTAGCTCTCGGGCGCGTCGGTCTGGATCTCCTGGATGCTGAGCACCGGCAGGTTGTTCGCCGCCGTGGGCGCGCTCTGCGCGGCCGCTTGCGGCTTGGCGAACGGAATCAAATACCATGTCACGATAAGCAGCGCAACGAACGCAGCGATTCGAGTCGTCATC
>JACMJD010000009.1 GCA_014380825.1 Phycisphaerae bacterium
AGTCCGTCCTTCGATTCCCGTCCATCTCCCGAGAAATAAACTCAGAATGTTCTTCAACTTGTCGCGTACGAATTCCCATTCCACGAACGCTCTCCAGCTAATCAGCGCATGAAAATGCGTCGGATCCGTCCCTGCTCCGTGAAATGTCCATTCGCGCCGTTCGCAGATGTCGTTCGTTCCTGCGATCAACACGCGCTGCATCCCCGCATCGAATTCCAGCACCTGTTGCAGCTTGTTCTCTTCGCGCCGACGCTGCTCGTCCGGATCGGGTGGTTGATATCCCTCTCCGCGCACGGTGTATCCGCGCCGGTTGTCCGCATCCCAGGTTCCCCATGCGTGCAGAGTGAAGTGGTAGACCGCCACGGCGATCGATGTTACACAATGCGGCACATCTCAGGATAAGGATGCAGCATTCATGACATTCGATTTGCTTTCATCGATCCTCGCCGCCGCTGGCGCGGATGGACATGGTGGTGGTACGGCGATTCACTCGCTGTTTTCGGGACAGGCGGCCATCGCGCTGGTCACGCTCACGATCCTTGAGATCGTGCTGGGCATCGACAACATCATCTTCATCTCGGTGCTCGCCGATAAGCTGCCGAAGGAACAGCAGAACAAGGCGCGCGTGGTTGGCCTGGCATTGGCGATGATCATGCGCGTGATCCTGCTGCTGTGCATCAGTTGGATCATGAGCCTGACGACGCCAATCCCCGGTGTCGGAAATCTGGTGACCGCGCTGACCGGCGACGACCAACCGCTGAACTGGCGCGACCTGATACTCCTCATTGGTGGCGTGTTCCTGATCTACAAGGCCACGACGGAAATCCACGACAAGCTCGAAGGCGAAGAGCACGCGACGAAGACCGGCCCGACGATCTCGTTCGCCAGCGTCATCACGCAGATCCTGATCCTCGACATCGTCTTCAGCCTCGACAGCGTGATCACCGCGATCGGCATGGTACAGAACCCGGACGGCAATCAGCGCGTGCAGTTGGCGATCATGATCACGGCCGTCGTGATCGCGGTAGGCGTGATGCTCTTTGCCGCAAAACCGATCAGCGATTTCGTCAATCGCCATCCGACCGTGAAGATGCTGGCGTTCAGCTTCCTGATCCTCGTGGGCGTCGTGCTGATCGTCGATGCATCGCATCGGCACATCCCGAAGGGTTACATCTACTTCGCCATGGCATTCTCGATCGGCGTGGAGATGCTGAACCTCAAGCTCCGCAAGCGCGCGAAAGTGCCGGTGCATTTGCACGAACCGCGCGTGTAATTCTGGGAGGATTGATGATCGCGAACCCAACGCTTGGCAGCGCTTGCGTCGCACTGATCTGGTTGATGCTCGTGCCATCGACACGAGCCGAAGTGCACAAGGATTTGCAGGCCATCGTTGATCGACAATACGCACAGCTCGAAACGCTCTACATCAGTTTTCACCGTCAACCCGAGCTTTCGCTAGCAGAAGAGAAAACTGCTAAGAAGCTCGCCGAGGAACTTCGCTCCGCCGGCTACGATGTCACCGAAAACGTCGGCAAGCATGGCATCGTCGCGATTCTTCGCAACGGCGATGGCAGGACGCTGATGATCCGCTCGGATCTGGATGCACTGCCCGTGAAGGAAGCGACCGGCGCCGAATACGCCAGCACGGTAACGACGAAAACTCCGGATGGGCTGGACGTGCCGGTGATGCACGCGTGCGGACACGACATGCATATCACCTGTCTGATCGGCGTCGCGCGCACCATGGCGGCGCTGAAAGACCGATGGCGCGGCACGCTAATCCTGATCGGACAACCCGCCGAAGAGATCGGCACGGGCGCGCGGCTGATGCTTCAGGACGGATTGTTCAAACGATTCCCGCGCCCGGATTACGCGCTGGCGCTGCACGTCGATGCCGAACTGGAGCTCGGCAAGGTCGGATACATCTCGGGCTTCGCGATGGCCAACGTTGATTCGGTCGACGTCGTGATCCGCGGCGTGGGTGGGCACGGGGCGCACCCGCATCAGACGAAAGACCCGATCGTGATCGCCGCGCAGACCGTGATGGCGCTCCAGACCATCGACAGCCGCGAGATCGATCCGCTCGAGCCCGTTGTCGTCACCGTCGGCTCGATCCATGGCGGCACGAAGCACAACATCATCCCGGATGAGGTGCGGCTTCAGCTCACAGTTCGCACGTACAAGGATGACGTTCGCAAGCAAACGCTCGAGGTGATCGAGCGCATCGTGAAGGGCATCGCCAGTGCCGCGGGCGTGCCGAAGGATCGAGAGCCAATCGTCACTGTGCGCGACGAAAATACGCCGGCGACTTACAACACGCCGGAGCTGGTTGATCGCGTGACCGGTGTGTTTCGAAATGTTCTCGGCGACGCGAACGTCGTGAAGCGCGAGCCGGTAATGGGCGGCGAAGATTTTGGGCGATATGGACGCGATGAGCCGAAGATCCCGATCTGCATGTTCCGGCTGGGCGTGATCGCGCCGGAGAAAATCGCCGCGAGCAAACAGCCGGGCGCGCAGCCGTTGCCGAGCCTGCATTCGGCGATGTTCCTTCCAGAGCGTTCGGCGATCAAAACGGGTGTTATTTCGATGACGGCGGCGGCGCTCGATCTCTTAAAGCCCTGATCCAGGTTCGGTCACGAGACCGTGATACGCCGATACATTGCTTTCACGAATTCATAGAACCCATACGCGATCAAGCCCAGCGCAGCGATCGCAAGCAGCCATGGTCCGTACGCTTGCTCGCGGACGGTATCGAGCGCGCCGCTGAGTCCTTTCGCTTCGCTCGGTCGCTTGTGATAAGCAGTGAGCGCGAAGAACGTACCGATAATTGCGAACACCAGACCGCGCGCTGCTAATCCAAACTGACACGCGCGACAGACCCATCGTCGCGCTGCCCGCGGCAGTGGCGAAACATCGATCCGATCAAGCTTAGCTGTGAAACCGTTGTAGATCTGTTTCAACCCATACACTCCGATGCCGATCCCAATCGCCGCGACAAGCCAGCGGCCGGCGGGATAGGACATGAGTGTCGCGCTCCATCCGCGCGCGCTCGCATTATCGTCGCCATGCCTTGCGTAGCCGAGGAGCAGGTTTATCGCGGAGACGACTAGGGCAGAGTGGATGATTCCGCTGCCGAAGTAGCCGATTCGTTTCATCAGGCGATTGGCGTCGTTGCCGACGCGCTCGGGATCTTCAACTACGCGAATGAACTGCCACACCGCGTAACAGGCGAGTCCCGCTGCAAGGGCGCCAAGCAGAAAGAGTCCGAACGGTTGATCGAACAGTCGTTGCATCACGCCGCGCGCGCCGCTGGTCTCGCCGCCGCGCTGACCGAGCGCGGCCATGAGCGCCAACAACCCGGCAAGTGAATAAATCGCACCCTTGGCGGCGTATCCGACACGGGCGAACTTCTCGACGAACGGGCTGGCACGACGGACGGCCCGACGCACGTGGTCCGTCACCTCTCGCTGAGTTGGAAGCGTAAGATTGGTCATATGCGCGGTAGCGATACGCACAACGTAATGCAATTGGCGCGCCACCGCTCGGCGCGCTGTCGGTTTGCACCGTAATGCCACTTTGCAATCCGGAACGCTTTGCTATATCAAAGTCCAATGGCAACACGCCTGCACGACGAAATCGTCCCAATCCTTGATTTTGGCGCCCAATACAGCCAGCTCATCGCCCGGCGCGTGCGCGAAGCGGGCGTGTTCAGCGAGCTCGTCCGCCCGGACATTTCAGTCGAAGAACTGCGTGCAAAGAACCCCAAAGGCATCATTCTGTCCGGCGGCCCCAAGAGCGTGTACGAACCCGGCGCGCCGCATTGCGATCCGCGATTATTCGAGCTGAACGTCCCGGTGCTCGGCATCTGCTACGGCATGCAGCTCGGCGTGCAACTTCTTGGCGGCGCCGTGAAACCCGCGCCCGCGCGCGAATTCGGCCGTGCGAAATTGAAAGTCATTAAGAACGATGCGCTCGTCCGCGGCTTGCCCGAATCCACCACCGTCTGGATGAGCCACGGCGATCAAGTCCACGACTTGCCGTCAGATTTTATCGCGCTCGCGACAACACCCACTTGTCCCTTCGCCGCGACGAAGCATGCGAAGCTGCCGTTCTACGGCGTGCAGTTTCATCCGGAAGTCACTCACACGCCGCGCGGTGAGCAGATCTTCCACAATTTTCTGTACGAGATTTGCAAGTGCACCGGCACCTGGACGATGGGTTCGTTCGTTGAAGATTCGATCGATCGCATTCGAAAGCAGGTCGGCAAATCACGCGTGATCTGCGGA
>JACMJD010000094.1 GCA_014380825.1 Phycisphaerae bacterium
ACGATTCGGCGCGCCGGTCGCGAAGTATAGTTGGAACTGGGGGTCGTTATTCTGACGCTTGGGAAAATCCCACGGATTGCCGAAGCCGGGCACGAAGACGGTGTTGCTCACGCCAATGTGGTTGTCGACGCTGTCGCCGCAGATCACGCGGCGGGTGATATTTCGAAGGCGCGAAAGCTTGACGGCGCCCACCGCGTAACCTTGCGCGGCAGTCGGATTGATTCCAGTTGAAAGCCACTCCTCCGTTTGATACACGGTCGCCTTCATCGAGCCTTCCGCGCGCCGACCGGTGCCAAGAAACAGGCGAAAGTTCTGGCCGTAGCCGGGGTAGTAATCGTTCGTCACGGAATTGAGACTCATCGCGTCCAGATCCCAGGACGGGCAATTGCGAATCACCTTCGCGTAGTCGTTTCGAATGCCGGCGGTCGGATCGATCTCCTTCCCGAGATATGGCGAAAGCGCCTCGTACCACAGCAGGTATTTCTTGCGATCGGTCTCTTCCCAATTCGGATAACGGTTATACGGCAGCCAGCCGTTGTTGCCTTCGACGTACATGCGATACGCGTTGCCAAGCTGACGAAGATTGCTCAGGCACGCCACCGCCTGCGCCTGCGTACGGGCCTTGCTCAGGGCCGGCAGCAACACCGAGATCAATACGGCGATGATTCCAATCACAACCAGCAATTCCACGAGCGTAAACGCCGGCGCCCGCGCGGCGGGCGCACCAGTTTTTGTATTTGCGCGAAACGACATGAGATCCTCCGGCGAAACTTCCGTTCCTCGTTCCCAGACTACTGCCCAATTGGTGCGCGCCCCGTCGACTTGCGCGCGATCAGCTCAACCGGCATCCTCGTATGTACCGGCGAAGCGTCTTGCAACATTCCGTTCGATCGCTCCAGCACGATGTCCGCGGCCTTGCGCCCGATGTCGTATCCGTTCTGCCGCACCGTCGTGAGAGGCGGGATCATCTCGGCGGAGAAATCGTCATCGGCGAAACCGACGACCGACAAATCTTGCGGCACCCGCAGCTTCAGTTCCGCGGCGGCCTCGTAAACTTTTTTTGCCAGGATGTCCGTGGCGGCAAAAACTGCAGTCGGTCGATTCGGGCGAGACAGCATCTGACGCGCGGGCAGAATCGCGCTCTCGTCCTCTTCGGGCAACGCTTCGAACGAGATGCAACTGGCGTCGCGATACGCGGCCAGCGTCTGTTCAAATCCCCGGCGGCGATCGATCGCCCAGGACGCGTTTTGTATTCCGGACAGGTGTCCGAATCGTCGATGTCCTAAATCATAAAGATGTTTCGCCACCGCTCTCGTGCCGGCCTGTTCATCGCTGGAAACACAATCGGCGTTGAACTCGGGCGGCAGCTCGTGATCGATTGTGACGATCGGCAGATCGCGCGACGAGAATTCCTGAACGTGATCTTTGTAGTATGCCGCAAACGGCGGCCAGAGGATCACGCCGTCAATCCGGCGGTCGAGCAGCCGGTGGATCTGCCGAAGCTCATGCTCGGGACTAGGCAGCGGCCCTTTCCGTCGGTGCCGGCCCTCGTGCGAAGTCCAGACCATCATCGGCACGTGATCGGCGTCGGAGAGCGCATCGTGAATCCCGTAGAGGACGTCCGACCAGAACGAATCGAACGGCGGCGCCATGACTCCGATGACGCGTGTCTTGCCCGT
>JACMJD010000095.1 GCA_014380825.1 Phycisphaerae bacterium
CAAGAACCCCAACGGCCTTGCGCGAATTGTGGCTTGGGCGTCTCGCCCGTGCGGGGGTCGCTTGAGCGAGGGATGCACGGGCGAGACGCCCATGCCACGCAAACGAGCGTACACAGAAGCGCAAAACAAAGCGACGGCCTGATCAGGGCCGTCGCTTCAGGTTTATCTTCTAAAATCGTGCGTGGCTTAGAAGAAGCTCACGCCAATCGCATTGGCTCGGATGTAGATCAGGATCAGCCCGATGATCTGCACGAGCACCGTGGCGATCGCCAGCACGGTGTACACGTTGTTCTCGGCTTGGATGGCAACCACATCTCCAGTCGCGGCACGGCTCATGGCTTACTCCTCAATCTCAGGCAACAGATTCAATCGGGCTTACAACTGCGTCTTCACTTCCACGCCCGGCTTGATGTCATTCAAGCGAGGCCCGCTGCTGAGGCGGCCGGTTGATTCGGTGGGCTCGACGGAATCGACCGTCAGGATGCCCAGAAACGCGCCGGTGCCGCGATCGACGACTTTGAATTCCATGCCCCGCGTCACGCCGTCGTTGCTGCCGACGCTGATCGAAGCGTACGGCACGCCCGCGATCGTGCGGCGGTCACGGATCACACCGTTGATCGCCGGTGCGCCGGCCTTGGTGCCGTCGCTGACGGCCATCTTCGGGTTGATGCCCGCGTCACGGAGCATCGCGCCCTGGCGATCGACTGTTCGCTTGGATTCACCCAGTTGCTCGGCCAGGAACCGGCGCTCGCGCTCGGTGACTTGCAGCGTGGCGGTGAGATCGGTGTTGGCGGTGTTCAGCTCGACGTTCTGCTTCAGCCGCTCATCGTTCGTGGTGCGAAGCGCGGTGATCGTCTCATCTTTCTTGTTGATCGCGTCCTGCGCCGCCTTGAGCGCCTCGGCGACGCGGGTGAGATCGGCGGATTGGAGCGTCAACTGGCTGGTGGTCGCAGCGAGCTGGCTCGACACCTCATTGTTCCGCTGCTGGAGTTGGTTCGCGCCCTGCCGGCCCTGCTCGAGCTCGGCCTGCGTGCGACGAACGGTCTCCTGCGCCAGATCGCGCTGCGCGGCGGCGGCGGCTTGTGCATTCTGCACTTCCGTGTTCGCCGCGGCGACCTTCGTTTGGCTCGCCGTCAACAGGCCGGAAAGATTATCGACCTTGTTCACGAACACGACCGTGGCGGCCGTCGTGACAAGCGACAGGATCACAAGCAAAACGACGAATAGCTTAGTCAGGGGACTCAACGGTGGCTCCTTGGACGAGGAAGAGGATGTCCGGTTTCCAATGGTGTCTGCGTCAGCGTTGCAATTCAGGCATGAGACATCGAGTCAGGCCAAAACTGCCTCTCACCGTACAACGTCGGACGGCGGGCAATCTCGCTGAAGTATCGTAATCCGATCAGCAGGCAAGTCAAGATTATCCTTGTGTTTAGACAGCCCACACTCCCTCTCCCAGTACTCTGGGAGAGGGTCTTCGGATTGCGAGTTGTGTCGGCAAAACAGAAGGACCCTCTCCTCAATCCTCTCCCAGCGTACTGGGAGAGGAGGCGGACAGGGAACGTCTCATGTGCGAGGTGGCTTCAGTTGCAATATCGCCGTCGCCGCTGCGAGTTTGACGTTTGGGTTCTGATCGCCCAATAACCGGGTGAGCGCCGGCTGGGCATCCGATCGCCCGATCGCGCCCAGCGCCATCGCGGCCATGACACGACGACGCGGATCGGCATCGCGGGTGGCGTTCATGGCGATCGTGTAGCCGGCATCCGAGCCGAGCATGCCCATCGCGCGGGCGGCGGCCAGCTCGGTCTCGGGATAATCGCTCACCAATTTGCTGTAGATCACGCCGCTCACCTTCTCGTTCCGCGGTTCGGCCAGCGCCAGCGTCGCAATGATCTGATCATCCGGCGCCTGGCTGATGCTGGAGCCGATGAGACGTTCCAAACCATCGTCGTCACCCAGCCGCCACATTGCTTCAAACACCTGTAGTCGGACGACGGGCTCCCGATCCTGCATCATCGTGCGCAGGACGTTCAGCGCCGACTTTTCGCCAAGGCGGCCGAGGACCATCGCCGTGTTGGCGCGGACCCATTTATCGGTGTCGATCGCGAACTTTTCCAGATCGTGGCTGAGCCGCACGTCTCCCATGCGATGCAGCGCATATCGCGTCGCCACGCGCACGCTGGCGTCGCCGTCGCCTTGCGCCATCTCTAAAAGGACCGGCTTCGCTGGCGCGAGTTGAAGCGTGCCCGCGGCCATGGCGCTGGCGAAGCGGACGACGGCTTCGCGGTCGTTCAGGCCGCGCATGATCTGGTCGGCCCCTTCCTTGCCGATCGTGTTCTGGAGGGCCTCGATCGAGTTGGCGCGGAGGATCGGATCGGAAGATTTGAGCGAATCTTCAATCACGAGCTTCGCCTTGCCGCGCAGCTCGGGGTTGATCGGCTCGGCGATCGGCTTGGGCACGGAAGGCGGAGCCTTGGGCGGACGAATTTCCTTGGCCATCGGATCGGGCCCGCCACCGGCGCAGCCGATCAGCGATAGCAGCGCGATTGCCGTGATGAGCGAGATCAGTTGTTTCATGTCGTTGTCCCTGTTGTTTTCTGTTTGCCTCGCACGATCCGCGCGACGATCACGATCGATGTGATGACTGCGCAAACCTCAACAAACAGATCGCCGTGCTGCGTGTAGAACGTGACGCGCGGATCGATCTTCAGGTGCGCGACGCTCCAGCCTTCGGTTTTCGCCGGCACGGTGTTGAATACGCGGCCGGTCGAATCGATGAACCCGCTGATGCCGGTGTTCACCGCTCGCGCGGTGGGCACGCGATTTTCGATGCTGCGAAACACGGCGGCCTGCAAATGCTGGCTCATCTGGCCGCCGGTGAACCAGCCGTCGTTCGTGATGTTCACGAGAAAGTCGGCGCGTTTCGTTCCATCCGGTCCGCGCACCATCTTCGCACAAAGCGGCCCGACAATATCCTCGAAGCAAATCGGAACGACAAATCGGTGCGGTTGGCCTCGATCGGTAGCGAGCTCAAACACGGTCAGCGCATTTTCATCGCCGGGCGTGAGGACGTAGTCCTCATAACCGCTGGGGCCGAGCTTCATCAGAATCGCGTGGATGAATTTGATCGAATCGTACGGGATGAACTCGCCGAACGGGACGAGGTGAATCTTGTCGTAGCGTGTCTCAGAGATAAGCCCGCTGCGCTCGAAGAAGTACGCGCTGTTCCGACGATCGCCGGCGACCATCTCGTCGCCGCGAACGCGCCAGTCATCGCTGAACGCACCGCCGACGATCATGGCCGCCCCGCTTTCGTTGGCGAGGTTGGCGATCTGGTCGAAAGCCCCTTGCACCAGCTTTCCGAATTCCGTGCCCCGCGCGATTTGGCGCATCGACGGGTTCAGCGCGGGCATCATCGTCTCCGACCACGCGATCAGATCAACCTTGATCCCCTTCTCATCGCAGTCGAGCAGTGCGGCTCTCGTGGTCTCGACGTGGAACCGGATAATCTCTTCGAGCGGCGCGCCCTTTTCGCCCGAGTTGCTTTGGGGATAATTCGGTTGGATGACGAGAACAGACAGCCTGCGAGCATCGGAATTTGAATACGCAAGCTGACGGATCGCACCGTATACCGCCACCCCAAAAAGAACGGCAATCATCAATCCAAAAGGCCCAGCTAGTTTGTTGACAGTTCTTGGTTCGACGATGGCAGAGAAGATCGCCGCGTTCACGAGCACGACCCAAAGCGTCACCGCATACACCCCGCCGATGTCCGCGACCTGACACATCAGCAGAAACGGCGACTGCGTGTTACCAAGATAGAGCCACGGCAAGCCCTGGTTGCCGAACATTGACCAGTTGCCGCGCAACCACTCCAGCGCGGTGAACACGATCGCGATCATCGCAACTGAAAAGACGCGACTGAAGTCGGCCGATCGATCATGGAATCGCGGGATCAATCGACACCCAACAAAAATCCACGCCGCGAATCCCCAGAACAATCCCAGGTAAATCAGCAGCGCGAACATGCCCGGGATGGTGACTTTCCACAGCCACCACATGTTGGCGAAGAAGAAAAGCGTCCCGCCAAGCCAGCTCCAGAGGAATGCGGACTTCTTTGTTCGCGTCGACGCGATCACAAAGAACCACGGCACGAGCCCGATCCACGCGAGGTAGAACTGGTACGCCGGCGCGAGCGCCAGCGAGAGCAAGAGGACGCTGAGCGCCAGCAGCCCCAATCGCGCGGGCCAGCGAAGCGTGGGAAGAGACTCTGTCGATTCTGTCACGTCGGTGAATCGTCCTGATGGCGTTGGAAGCGTCAAGGCGGGTCGCCGGCGGAGTTGTTACAATGTGACCATGCGGCGCACCTCGCTGACAATTCTCGTCCTGCTTATCCTCGCGGTTTCACCATCACTTGCGGATCTGGTCAAGCTCGCCAAGCCCGTGCGCGTCGAGCTTCAGCTCAAGCCGGTCGACGCCGCGCCGTCGGAAAAGCTCAGCGGTGATCTGCTTCAGTACGATGATGAAATCCTGATCGTCAAAGTGCGCACCGAGGAGCGCATGCTGAACTGGATCGATCTCGTTCCAGCTAACGCGTGTGCCGTGCGGGGGAAGCTGATGGATCGTCGCAAGGCGAACGATTGGATGCGCCTCGGGAAATTCGCCTGGGCGATCGGCGCGCAAGCCGAAGCGACGGCCGCGCTGACGACGGCGGTGAAGATGGACAAGTCGCTGAAGGTCGAGGCCGATCTGATCCTCGGCACTGAGCCGGGCCGGGCGCTCAAGCCCACGACGCAGCAGTCGATGCCGGAGAATCCCGCGTCGACCAAACCGGAAAGCGGTGGGACAAAACCGATTCCTCCGGAATCTCCCGGCGCCAGCAGTCTGCCGCCGGCGCAATCGGGCAAGCCGCTGGATCGCGAGCAGGTCGTGAAATATCAGCAGGCCACCCCCGCCGAGCACGCGGCCGCGATCGAAGAGGCTCGCGCGCTGGCGAAGCGAGTGGGCGATGAGTTGAATGTCAGCTTCACCGAATTTCAGACCGATCACTTCATCTGCTTCAACGACTGGGACCCGCGCGAGGCAAAGTTTCTCAAAGACAATCTCGAAGGCGCGTACGCGACGGTCACCAAGCAGTTCGAAATTCCGGTGAAGGAAAATGTCTTCGTCGGCAAGCTGCCGGTGTTCATGTTCGCCAGGCACGCGGACTTCAACACGTTCGCTTCGAGCATCGACAACTTTTCCGTAGGCGACACCGTCGCGGGTTATTACGTGACGATGGTCGACCGCAGCGGCAAACAGTCCGGCGGGCACATGGCGATGTGGAAACCCGTCGTCTCCGGCAACAACGTCGCCGAGGCCGAAAAAAACTGGGCGTACACGCTGGTGCATGAGTTCACGCACGCGTTCGTCGCGCGCTATCGCACCAACCAGCGCATTCCCCGCTGGCTCAACGAAGGCGTGGCCGAGGTGATCGCCAACGGCAAATTCCCACGCTCCGGCACGCGCGACTGGGCGCGCCGCATGGCGCTCACAAACGGCAACGTCGAAAGCGTTTTCGACGACGACCAAATGCCCGGCGGCGAGATGTATCCGGTCATGATGACCATGGTACAGACGCTCATCGCCCACGATCGCAAGGCGTTCCTGCGATATTTCGACGACATCAAAGCGGGGGTCGATCCGGAAGAGGCGCTGAAGAAACATTTCAACAGCGACTATCCGGGGCTGGTGAAGGCGTGGAAGAAATATCTGACGACGACGGCGAAGTGAGATGCAGCTCGTGGCATGGGCGTCTCGCCCGTGCACTTCGCTCGAGCGACCCGCGCACGGGCGAGACGCCCATGCCACGTAAATCGATGGTCAATGCTCGTCGGACTTATCCAGCCACAGCGCCGTCGTGATGCAGCGCGGATAGAACCGGCTGCCCACGGCTTGGCCGTTGACGAACTGGTCGGCGCAGGCGCCGTCGGCGGCGCCTTCGGTTTGCCATTTCATGTGGGCGATGTCCGCCTTGCGAAGCGCATCGGCCATTTTCGGATCATCGCCGAGGCGGAAGATTTCTCTGGCGACGTGTTGGAAGATGGCGATCTTGCTGACCCAACTGTTGTCGCTGGTCGAGCTGAGCTTCAGGCCGCCGTCGCTGAAGAAGTTGCGACGTTGCGGGTCGCTCAAGAGCGCGACCGCGTGACGCTTGAGTTTCGCGACAAACGATTCGTTGCCGTTGCCGAGCCACGCGCGGCTGGATTTATATTCGCTGCCGTAATCGCACGTGCCCCAATACCAGGGGAAGAGCAGCGCTTCGACGGCGGGCAGCACGCGGGCGCTGTACGCCGGGCTGAGCGGATCGAACACGGCGGGCAAGCAGCCGTCTTCCGGATTCATCCGCCGCGCCACCGCATCGGCCGCCTTGTGCGCCGCAGAGGCGGCAGCTTCTTCAGACGCAATGTCGCCCAATCGGCTGTACAAAAATTCCAAACCGAGATAAGCCGCCACGCGCTTCACGGCCAGATAGATGCTATTCCGCGCACGGGCAAGCGACGGATCGAGCGAATCGTACGTCGTGATCTCCGCACCGTTGCCGCAACGCGCGCTGTCGTATCGCATCGTGCCGGCCGTCTCGCGCCAGGCGTCGGATTCGGGTGAAGGCTGTTTCGGGCCGCGCTTGCTTGACCGCGATTTCGGATCGCTCGCTTCGGCGAGGGCGGCAAGCATCTCCGGCGTCGGCAGCCTGCGCTCCTCGGCGCCTTCACGATTCACCATGCTGCGCATGCACGCGCTGATCATCTCGCGATGTTTCTGCGTCCAGCGAATATCGCCGGTGCGCGCCACGTAACTCGCGGCGATCAGGATCCAGTTGCAAAGCTGTTCCTGCGTCATGTACGAGAACGCCCCGCTTCGCCCCGCCAGTTCATAGCTGCTGTGGCCGCTGGGCGCGAAGTTGCCGTGCGCGCCCATGTCGTGACAGAAGCTCACACCGCCGGCGGACAGATCGTGCTCGGCTTCGCTCGGCGCGGCGAGTGAATGCTCCCCCAGCGAGTGCTCCGCGGCCGCGTGCGGAATCTTGATCTGGTCGTGATAGCTGTAATGCCGGACATAGTTGTCGAGCAGGTTGCGCAC